>ONQK01000044.1 GCA_900319895.1 uncultured Prevotella sp.
GGTCTTCCTGCAATTGATTTGTTTTGGAATAGCATAGTATGGCCAGAAAAAATTGTGGCCGGTAATTTTTCCATCATAAAACTTCATGAGTTCAAGGACATTTTAGCTGTTTTCCGTCAGAAAATGCTTTTCCGATGGCTTTCCCGAGCGAGAGGTATGCGTGATGGATGGGGTCGTAGGCGATGAGTTTCATCTTTTCGACATCGGGTTTGCCGTCTTCTGCCAGAAATGCCTCGTCACAAAGGATGTTGACGATTTTTGCAATGAGGAAGAATCCGGTTTCGGACTCGTCTATTTTCTGTTTCACCTGACATTCTAACGTCATGGGGAAGTTCTTGAATACAGGTGCGTTTACGTTAGGTGCTTTTTCGATTGTCCACCCCGTCTTTCCCATCTTGCCGGGCGTGTCCCTGCTGCTTACAATGCCTACATAATCAGAGGCGATCATCGTTTTTTCCGTAGCAAATGCGACGGTAAAGTCGGAATTTCCGGCGAGGTTGTCTGTCGTGGCATGCGAGCCCAGTGAAATCATGATTTCATTCGTGTCCCATTGCCCACCCCAGGCAGCATTCATGGCATTGGCATTACCGTTTTTGTCGTAGGTGCCGATAATGAGCACGGGTTGTGGAAGTATCCACGGATTGGGTTTGAAATTCTTCATTTTCAATTTTCTTAGGTGTTTGCAGTTGCAAAAGTACGAAAAAACTCAAATTTGAAGAAGAAATTTGCGCATAAGTTGACCCCTGCCCACAATAAAGCAGATGGTGAGGCACGCTGTCCGAGTCCATTTTCTGACTCCTTATCTCAGTCGATAGAATATGCCGATGGTGCCGTAGATGGGGTATAAGGTTTGTTCAACGGTCTTGAAATCGCTTTTGAGTATACCGGTTAAGCCCCAGTTCACGTCTATCGAGACGCCCAGCCGGCGGTGCACCTGCCAGTCGGCTCCGATTGCGATGCCCATTTGCAGGTTGCGCATGTGTTCGCTGAAATCGTATGTGGCCCACTCACCTTCTTTGTTCCCCATCAGCACCTTGGGGCCAGTTGGGCCGTCCTGGCGGAGGTAGCCGTTGAAGGCAATGCCGCTAAATTCCTTGTCAATGAGCAATGAGGCGTAAGGGCCGCCTTTCAATTGTATTTGTCGGCTGAGTTTATAGGTCATTTGCAAGGGTAGTGTGAGCATCCATTCCCTGACTTTCTGCCTGATTTGTCCTGTGTAAACGCCTGCTGTGTAGCTGTCCTTTGTCCTCATTTCCATGCGATAGGCCTTGGTGGAGATTTCACCGTCCATGCCCTTGTTCTCCAGCCTCAGTCCTGTTTGCAGCCCAAATTTTTCGCTCACAGGTTTCATCACGTCTAGTCCTAGCAGGAATGATGCTGTCAGGTGATAGGCGTCGACGCTGCGCACGGTGGCAGGCATGTTCAACGGTGCAGTCGCGCCAATGTGATAGCCGATGCGGCTTCTCAGTTCCAAGTCGTCGGAGAAGGCATTTGCTCTTGTGGAGTGAAGAAATAGTGAGGCCAATGAGACTATGAGGATTGTTGCGGTTTTTCTCATGATGGATCAATGTTGTTCTTTGGTGAAAATTTCCACGTTGTCAATGTATAGTGTGCTACCGATGGCACCTTCGAAGAGATTGCCTGTCTTGCTGGAAGAGAAGACCAATGCGAGGTTGTATCCCCGGTTGTATAGTCGCTTGCCGTCGATGTGCTCATTGCCTTTAAAAGTCATCTCGAAGCGGGTCCATTGGTCGGTTGCAGGCAGTTTTTCCACCTGTGCTATCCTGACAATTGACGGGTGCGTGAGTACATTTCCGCCGTTGAGCACAATGCTTTTTCCGTTGTTGTCCTTATTGGGGTAAAGCACAGCGTAAATACTGGCCGAGTCCGTCCGATTGGGAACCACGGTCATGTTTTTGTCCGTGAATCGCTCGCCGGGGCGGTATTTGTAGTATCCCGTCACTTTGACAGGTTCTTGTGCAAAAGGAATGCCCATCTCCGTGGCTTCCACAGAGTTGCTCATCACCTTGTCGGTGTTGAACTTGCCCAGGTATAAATTGCCTGCCGCGATGGGCTTTTTCAATATTCTTGCCAAACTGCCGGCATCGCAGGTGGTTAAGCGTACGCCATTTCCTCGAAAGCCGTTTTTCTCAACGACGCTAGGGTAGTCCTCTGGAGAATTTTTGGCGTTGGCAATCGCAAAGCCGGGATTCCCTGTTGCCCAGATGTCCTGCCGGCCTATGTAATTGTCCATTTCATACCAATTGTAATATTTCCCGAGTTCAAAATGCTCGAAATCGTATTGATAGTGCGTTTTTTGTTGTGCCTCTTGGAATGTTATCGCGTATTGGCGCGTATAGGCACCATCTTCCGAGGTCACTGTATAGATGATCGGGCCGTCCGAGAAATCTTGCTCCGAACCGCTGGCTGGCTCAATCGTCGCCCCCGGGGTGAGGCTGAAATATACCCGGATTTTGGGTAAGCCTGTCAATGAACGGGTGACAAATGCTATTTTATTCCGGTTTGAGGCGATGTCCTCAATTCTCATGTCCGTCTCATGGTAAAAATAGGGCGTATACTCCTCGCCCTCCACCCATGCACTTAAAATGTCGCATTCCATGTTCAGCGGCTCGTCTTTGATGCACGATGTGAACAGGAAAGAAAACAAGGCAGCATAAAAAATACGAGTATTCATACTTTACATTTTGACTGCAAAAATAACAAACATTTCTCAATCAGCCAAATGACACGTGGGAAAAACGGCAAAAAGGCCGGACTCCAAGAGTGGGGCCAGCCTTTATTGTGCTCTTTCTTAATTCATGAAGAAGACGATTTCTTCTTCATGAAGATAAAGAAGGCAGAAGATTCTTATTGACCGAAAATCTCCTCCAACTTTTTCATCAAGTCCTCGCCGCGCAAGTCGCGTGCAACGATGTTGCCGTCCGGGTCGACGAGCAAGCTTGCCGGGATGCTGTTGATTTGATAAGTGCTTGCGGCAACCGTCTGCCAGCCTTTCAGGTCAGACAGGTGTGTCCAGGGCATTTCCAAGTCCTTGATTGCTTTGACCCAGGCGTCTTTTTTGGTGTCAAATGAAAGCCCCACTACGTCGAAGCCTTTGTCGCGGTATTTGTGGTAGGCAGCCACCACGTTAGGCATTTCCGCACGGCACGGCCCGCACCATGAAGCCCAGAAGTCTACCAAAACCCATTTGCCCTTGCCGACATATTCGCTCAACTTGTGCATGTTGCCGTCGACGTCGGGTTCTTCCAAGTCAGTGAACTTCTTGCCGATTGTCGCTTTTTTCGCCTCTTCAATGGCTTTTTGGCGCGCCTCATAGTCTTCAATGGCTTTCTTCATTTTCAGCACATAAGGATGGTTGGCATAAACATATTTTGCGTCAAGGGCCTCCTTGAACGTTTCTTCCTCCAGCCACTCGTACATCTGGTCAATGAATGCTGCCGGCAGCAGATTGTCCCGGTTCTCGTTCAACATCTTGGTGTATGAGGCGTTGATGTCCTTCATGAGGTTCATGGCCTCAACTTGCAGCGTGAATGCCTGGCTTTTTTGCTCTTCTTCACTCAACGAGCGCATCTTCGCCCCTAATGCTTGCATCTTTTCCATGGACCTTGAGATTTCCAAGTCGAATGCCGCCACCTTCTGGTTCAGCGCAGAGCCTTTAAGAGTGCTGTCGTTGAGGAAAACTGTGATGGGCGTGCCGTCGTTGAAGAACAGGGTCTGCCACAAGTCACCTTCTTTTGAAATCGAGAGCAACGCATTCTTCTCCGCACTGCCAGTGAGGGAGAACTTCCCCTTTTTCACCTGTGTACTGTCTATTTTCGTGTTGGTCAGCCGGTCGGTGATGTAGATGAACTTCGCATTGTCGGGGCATTTTCCCTTGATTACATACTTTGTCTGCTGCGCCGCAACAGGCAGGGTAGCTAATGCAACAGCTACAAGAAATAAAATCTTTTTCATTTTATGTTTTTTCTATGTTTTGATATGTTATTATTTTGATTTGCAAAGATAACTATTTTTTTTAAAATCCATTTCTTTTTGGAAAAAATGAAAAAAAATACGGCATTTTCATTCTTTTTTGTAGAATTTCACCCTGAACGAAGGGAAAATATAAGTAAAACGCCCATTTTTTGCTGCAAAAATAGCGTGTCGCCATTAGAATTTAAGCATAGGGAAAGACGGTTGAACAAATTCTTGGACAAAAAACATGGAACAGCTTTTGAGACTTCATGCCCCCCTCTCGCCCCCGCTGTCTTACAGTTAATCCAGCGGGTGGGCTGTATTTCATTTTATGAAGAAGCCAGTTGATTCGCTTTTTAAAAGTTAATCCAATATTTTCATGTCAACTTACCTTGCTTTTTATGGTCGACTCAGATTTTCACGGATGGACGCACGACCCTCTGCACTTGCTTTTACCTTACTTTTTATGGTCGACTCAAATGAACTGTGGTTAAAAGCCTGCGAAAGCAGCATGTCAACTTATCGTCTTCTCACTGTTTTCTCACATCGCTCCAGCGTTTTTCTTCTTCTTCTTCTATGAGCTTTCCTTGACAGGCATGCTTTTGTTAGACCTCGTCGTCACAACCTACGATTTGACCTCCATTTCTTCTCTTTTTTGTCTCTTATCAGTTCCCTTTTCTTTCAATGAAAACACAAAAAATATCTACAAAACACATAAAAAACGTAAAAACATTCTTTTGTATGCATAAAAAGGTAAATAAAATACATTTTGCAATGTGAAGATAGCATTTTTGGGTAAAACATTTTGACTTTCCAAGAATATTTCTCACCTTTGCATAAGTTAAATGGTAAAAAACATCAATCATATTCTTCAAAATTAAGACCATGGATAATCAATTGGAAGTAAAAGAACTTGACCAGGTGGTAGTCCGTTTTTCAGGCGATTCTGGCGACGGCATGCAGCTGGCCGGTAATATTTTTTCAACCGTTTCTGCAATTGTAGGCAACGGCATCTCGACTTTTCCAGACTATCCGTCGGACATCCGAGCCCCACAAGGTTCCTTGACCGGCGTATCCGGATTTCAGGTGCACATCGGAGAAGGGAAGGTATACACGCCGGGCGACGCCTGCGACGTGCTGGTGGCCATGAACGCGGCAGCCCTCAAAACACAGTATCAGTTTGCCAAGCCCCAGGCAACTATCATCATCGATACCGACGCATTTGGTCCCAAGGACTTGGAAAAGGCGAAATTCTCGAGCGCCGACTTTTTGGGCGAGATGGGGATTGACGAAGACCGGGTAATCCAATGTCCGTTGACCACGATGGTGAAAGACTGCCTGGCCGATACGGGAATGGACAACAAAGCCATGTTGAAGAGCCGGAACATGTTTGCCTTGGGCATTGTCTGCTGGCTGTTCCATCGCGACCTGGTACTGGTGGAAAACTTCTTGCGCGATAAATTTGCCAAAAAGCCTGCCGTTGCGGAAAACAACATCAAAGTCGTGCGCGCCGGCTATGACTACGGCCACAATGTCCATGCCAGCGTCCCTGCAACCTACCGGATAGAGACAAGGCAGAAGGAGGCAGGCAGATACATGGACATTACGGGCAATAAAGCCATGGCTTATGGTCTGATGGCCGCGGCGGAGCGTGCCGGCTTGCCCCTGTTCCTGGGCTCTTATCCCATTACGCCTGCAACAGACATCCTGCATGAGTTGGCGAAACACCGCTCAATGGGCGTTGTCACGGTGCAGGGCGAAGACGAAATCAGTGCCTGTGCGAGCGCCATTGGTGCTTCGTTTGCCGGTGCACTGGCGGTGACAAGCACTTCCGGCCCCGGTATCGCGTTGAAATCTGAAGCGATGAACCTGGCGGTGATGGATGAGCTCCCGTTGGTTGTCATTGATGTACAGCGCGGCGGCCCGTCGACGGGCTTGCCCACAAAAAGCGAACAAACCGACTTGCTGCAAGTATTGTATGGTCGCAACGGAGAAAGTCCGTTGCCCGTCATTGCGGCAACCAGCCCGACAGACTGTTTTGAGGCGGCCTACACGGCAGCAAAAATGGCATTGGAGCACATGACGCCAGTTGTTTTGTTAAGCGACGCATTTATTGCCAACGGCTCGGCAGCATGGAAGCTGCCAAAGTTGGAAGACTTGCCAGAAATCCGTCCGCACTATGCCACCGCGGAGATGAAAAATGCCTATTCACCCTATGTCCGCGACCCTGAGACTGCGGTCAGGTACTGGGCAATTCCAGGCCAAGAAGGCTATGCCCACATCATAGGCGGCTTGGAAAAAGACAGTGAAACGGGCATTGTCTCCACCGAACCTGAAAACCACGACAAAATGGTGCGGCTGCGTGCCAAGAAAGTCGATTCAATACCAGTTCCAGAGCTTGAGGTTTATGGTGATGCCGATGCCGACCTGTTGATTACAGGCTTTGGCAGCACATTTGGCCACTTGTATTCTGCAATGGAGGAATTGCGCCAAAAAGGACACAGGGTGGCGTTGGCTCAGTTCAAGTACATCCGTCCACTGCCTGCCAACACGTCAGAAATCCTCAAGCGCTACAAAAAAGTGGTCGTGGCAGAACAAAACACAGGCCAGCTGGCAGGCTATCTGCGCTCGAGGGTCGACGGTTTTGTGCCCTTGCAGTACAACCAAGTCAAGGGTCAGCCTTTTGTCGTGGCAGAATTGGTGGAAAGTTTTGAGCAAATGTTAAAAAAATAAGGAGGAGAGAAAATGACTCAATATACAGCACAAGATTTTAAAAAAGGTCAGCCGCGCTGGTGCCCCGGCTGTGGCGACCACTTCTTTCTGGCATCTTTGCATAAGGCGATGGCAGAGCTGGGCGTTCCGCCTCATCAAATCGCAGTCATCTCGGGCATCGGCTGCTCTTCGCGTCTGCCGTATTACATGAACACTTACGGTATGCAGACCATTCACGGACGTGCGGCGGCAGTTGCCATGGGCGCGAAAGTGGTAAATCCCGGGCTTACCGTATGGCAGGTGAGTGGCGACGGCGACGGGCTTGCCATTGGCGGCAATCATTTTATTCATGCCATGAGGCGCAACATTGACTTGAACATTATCTTGCTCAACAACCGCATCTACGGTTTGACGAAAGGGCAGTATTCGCCTACCTCGCCGCGCGGATTTGTGAGCAAGACATCACCCTTCGGCACGGTTGAAGACCCGTTCTCTCCGGCGGAACTCTGTTTCGGCGCCCGTGGGAAGTTCTTTGCGCGCGCTGTGGCGACGGATGCGGGCGCGACGGTAGAGGTCTTGAAGGCCGCTCATCGGCATAAAGGTGCTGCGGTGTGTGAGATATTGCAGAATTGTGTGATATTTAACGATGGTGCCCATGAATTGATCTATTCCAAGGAGGGGCGCCAGAAACATGCGATTTATGTTGAACACGGCAAGCCGCTGATTTTCGGTGAGAACAATGAGTTTGGACTAATGCAGGAGGGCTTCGGCTTGAAAGTCGTTAAAATCGGTGAAAACGGCATTGGTGAAAACGACATTTTGGTACACGATGCGCATTGCGAGGACAATACCTTGCAATTGAAGCTGGCAATGATGAAGCATGAAGACGGTTTTCCCATTGCGCTCGGCGTAATCCGCGATGTGGAGGGAATCTCTTATGATGCCGCCATTCATGAACAAATTGAACAGGTGAAACAGCAGAAGAAGTATCACAAATTTGCGGAATTGCTTGAAACCAACGATATTTGGGAAGTAAAGTAAGGCATGATGGCTTGATGACGGGAGGGTCGCGCGCCGGCTTTCCCGCCTCTTTTTTTTAAAAACAGAACTGACCTATGATGAAATCCAATGCAAGAATAAGCCTGAAAATCCTCGTTCTCAGCGTCTCTCTTTTTTATCCGACGCACCTTTCGGCACAAGAGGCGCGCAGATGGGAAGCCCTGTTTTTTGAACTGAACAATGACGAGGAGTCGGAGACTTCGTCATTGGAAAACACTTTTGAGGTTCTTTGCGACTTGGAAGAACACCCTGTCAACCTGAACACGGCAACGCGTGAGGATTTAGAGCAGCTCTCCTTCCTGTCGGCATCGCAGATAGAAGATATTTTGGAGCATGTACATCGATACGGTTCGATGAAAAGTACCAATGAACTGGCGTTGATAGAGTCGCTGGACCACCAGCGCCTTGCCTTGTTGATGTTTTTTGTCTATGCAGGCGAGCCGGCCAAACGAGATTTTCCTAAATTGAAGAATGTCTTCCAGTATGGCAAGCAAGAGCTGTTGCTTACGGCAAAGTTCCCGTTTTATGAGCGGCGCGGCGACCATGGCGGCTATTTGGGCAGTCGTTACAGCCACTCGTTTCACTATACCTTCCGGTTCGCCGACTATGTAAAGGCCGGCCTGACCGGCGCGAAAGACAGCGGTGAGCCGTTTTTCAACCGATATAACAAATGGGGTTACGACCACTATTCGTTTTATGTCCAATTGAAGAACATGGGTGTGCTCAAAACATTGGTTGTTGGGCGTTACCGCCTGAAATTTGGCATGGGATTAGCGATGAATAACGACTTTAGCTTTGGCAAACAAGTCACGCTTTCGAGCTTGGGACGTCCCGACCATGTCGTGCGCGCCCATTCCTCAAAGTCCAGCAGCAATTACCTGCAAGGGGCTGCGGCAACAATAAGGTTGGGCAACGGGCTTGATGCCACGACCTTTGTTTCTTGGCGCAAAATCGATGCCACGCTCGATGGCGAGGACGGCACTATCGCAACCCTTTTGAAAACAGGCTATCACCGAACGGAAAGTGAATGGCTGCGCAAGAACAATGTTGCCCAGACACTGCTTGGAGCCAATGTGGTTTACAAAAAAAATCGTTTTCATGCCGGTATGACCGGTTTTTACACCTCGTTCAGCCGTATGTTGCGTCCGGAAATCTCGCGACGCTACAAAGAAATTTATCCTTCAGGCAATCATTTCTTCAATTTTAGCGTCGATTACGGATACCGTACTCAACAGCTTACCTTAAGCGGTGAAACGGCAGTGGGGAAAGGCGGCGGGCTGGCCACGTTGAACACATTGAGCTATCAACCCACAGGTGCATTGACCTTGATGCTGCTTCACCGGTTTTATTCTTACCGCTACCAGTCGCTTTTTTCAGAGAGTTTCAGTGACGGAGGCTATGTGCGCAATGAAAGCGGGCTGTTTGCCGGACTGACTTGGCGCCCTTCCTATCAGTTCCTGCTGACAGCCTACACCGACTATGCCTACTTCCCCTGGATGCGCTACCAAGTCTCCGCGACGTCGCATGGCTGGGACAACTTCGTCCAGGGCTCTTGGCAATTACGGCGGTGGCAGCTGACAGGACGCTACCGGCTGCGCATTCGTCAACGTGACAATCTGGAGAAAACGGCCTTGTCGACTTATCGGGAGCATCGGGCCAGGCTTGCCGTGTCCTATCAGAGAAGCATTTGGGAGGCGCGCACGCAGGTTGACTTTTCTGCCTCCGACCTCAAACAGAAGAGCATGGGGTATATGGTCAGCCAGAATTTTGGCGTCAATTTCAGTGAAAAGATACAAGCTAGTGCATTTTTGGGCTATTTCAACACAGATGACTATGATTCAAGGGTCTATTCTTATGAGCGTTCTCCCCTTTACAGCTTTTCTTTTCCCGTTTTTTATGGCGAAGGCATCCGCTACGGGCTCTTTTGTCGCGCTGATTTTGGCAGAAAGTGGATGTTTATCATGCGACTTTCGACGAGCAACTATTTCGACCGCAGCAGCATTTCAAGCGGCTTGCAGCAAATAGACCAATCACACGCAACGGACTTGGATTTGCAGTTGCGTTGGAAGTTCTGATTCTTACTTTAACGGGTAGAGGGTAGTCAGTTCATGGCATGAGAAGGCAAAATTATCCCCGGAAGTTTGATGTCCAACTTCCGGGGATAATTTAAATGTCACTTTTGAGGTGCTCTCTTCCCTGTTTAGGCTTGTGCGGCCAGTTGATCCCTGTTCTTCTTGCCCAGGATGAGGTATGCCACAGGCGATGCAATGAAGATGGACGAGAGTGTTCCGAAGATGACACCCAGAATCATTGCCCAGGCAAAACTGCGGATAGAGTCGCCGCCTAGGATGAAGATAGACAACAATACTATCAACGTGGAGAATGAGGTGTTTACCGTTCTTGCCAATGTCTGGTTGATGGACATGTTGAACAGTTCCTGCATGTCTTGTCTGGGATGCAGCTTCATGTTTTCACGGATACGGTCGAAAACAACCACCTTGTCATTGATGGAATAACCTATCACTGTCAAGATTGCACCAATGAAGGTCTGGTCGATTTCGAGCGACCACGGCGCCCATCCCCACATGACGGAATAAAGACCAATCACGCAGACGGTGTCGCATGCCAGCGCAACGATGGAACCAATGGAGAAGCCGATGTTGCGGAAGCGGATGAGGATATAGATGAAGATGCAGATGAGCGCAATGAATACGCTGAGGAAAGCACCATAAGTAATGTCTTTGGCAATCGAAGGACCTACCTTGGCAGAACTGATGATTGAGCCGCCCTCGCGCAGGTCGGGATTCTTGAACGAGGCAACGTCTGCCTGTGATACAAGGCCCGCGGCCCTCAAGGTGTTGTAGAGGATGGTTTCCGCTTGGTCGTCGGTCTTCATGTCGTTTGACTCGATGTTCCAGTTGGTCGAAATACGGATGGTCTTGCCGTCTGTCCCCAGTGCGATGACGCTGGTATTGGCCTCTTTTCCACTGTTGTCGCCGATGGTGTTGATGAAGGCGCCGCTCATGGCTTTGCGAACATCTTCTACCGAGGTCTCTTTGTCAAGTGTCACGACATAGTTCCTACCGCCTGTAAAGTCAATGCTCTGGCTCAGGCCACGCACAACGAAGCTGACGCAGAACAGGGCAATGGCAATGGCTATAAATCCAAATGTCTTTTTGTAGACAGACATGAACTTGTAGCTGGTGTTTTGGAGCATGCTCTTGGAGATTGAAGTGTAGAACTTCAGGTTCTGCCAACGGTCTTTGTTGAGCTGGTACTCGTAAACGATGCGTGTGAGGAACACAGCGGTGAAGAATGAGCAGCAAATACCGATGATCCATGTCGTAGCAAAGCCCCGGATCGGTCCGGTACCTGTGGTCAAAAGGATGATGCCTGTAATCAATGAGGTGATGTTGGAGTCGAAGATAGCAGAGAATGCGTTGCTATATCCTTCTTTGAGTGCTTGTTTCAAGCCTTTGCCGAGCCTGAGCTCTTCTTTGATGCGCTCATAGATCAAGACGTTGGCGTCGACTGCCGTTCCCAAGGTCAGGACAATACCTGCGATACCCGGCATGGTTAGTGCCGACTGGAAGCTGGCCAGGACACCGAGTGTGAAGAACAGGTTGATGATCAATGCCGAGTTGGCCAGCATGCCTGGAATGAAGTTGTACATCACCACCATGTATATCATCAAGATGATGAAAGCGATGATGAATGAGATGAACCCTTGTTGGATGGACTGGGCACCGAGTGTCGGGCCTACGACCTCCTCCTGTACGATGCGGGCGGGCGCGGGCATGCGTCCAGACTTCAGCGTGTTTGCCAAGTCTTTCGTATCTTCAATGGTGAAGTTACCCGTAATTTGTGAGTTCCCGCCTGTAATTTCGTTGTTTACGCGCGGCGCACTGTATACAACGCCGTCGAGCACGATGGCGATGGCTTTTCCGACGTTGGCCTTGGTCAATTGTGCCCAGCGGTGTGCGCCATCGTTGTTCATCTGCATGCTTACGCTCGGACGGCCTGAGAGGTGCTCGAATTCGTCTTTCGCGTCTGTTACAACGTCGCCTTCAAGCGGTGCGCGACCGTTGGATTGTGTTACCTTGAGCGCGTAGAGCTCGAAATATTTTTTGTTGTTAGGTATCATGTCTGATGCTTTTGCGCCCCAAAGCAGTTTTACATCAGAAGGCAGAATGCGTTTGGCCTCGTTGGAGGTGATGAGCTTGTTGATTTCCGCTGTGTCGCGCATGTGGGCGATGCCAACGATGCTCAGCCCGCCGAATTGCGTGTCGATGAGTGAGAGTAGCGGATGTGCTTTCTTGGCTTGTTCCAATTCTTTGCCGCTGTTTGGGGTCGCCGTGGCTGCATTGTTCTTGTTTTTTAGCTCAAATGTAGCCTTGCTCTCTGCTTGCTGGGTAGCAGTGGTGTCTGTTGCAATGGTGTCGTTGTTGCCTACGAGTGCGGCATCGAGTTGTGCAAAATAGGGCAGGATCTCTTGGGTGTTGTAGGTCTCCCAGAATTCCAGGTTGGCACTGCCTTGAAGCAGCTTGCGCATGCGCTCGGGTTCGCGGATGCCGGGCATCTCGACCATCAGTCGTCCTTCTTGTCCTTCGAGTTTTTGGATGTTGGGCTGGACGACACCGAATTTGTCAATACGGTTGCGGACAACGTTGTAGGAGTTTTCGATGGCAGCCTGAACCTCTGAACGAAGTGCTGACTCTACTTCTTCGTCAGAACTTTGTGTGCTGACTTTCCCCTTGAGCTGTTGGGTCGCGAAGATCTCAGCCAGGCGGTGCCCCGGCGCATTTTTTTGATACGCATTGATGAAGAGTGTGATGAAGTCTTTTTGGCTACTCTCTTCCTCTTTTTTTGCCTCTTGCATTGACTTGACGAATGCTGCGTCTGTCTTGTGGTCTGCGAGTACTTCGATGACGTCTGGGACTGAGATTTCCAGAATGACGTTCATACCGCCTTTGAGGTCAAGACCCAGACCGATTTGTGTCTCCAAACACTTTTGGTATGAGTAAATTCCCAAGTACTTTACTGAATCCTTGTAGTCTTGTTGGGCTATAGGATCGCTGATTTTCTCTGCTTGTCTGTCGTAGTAGTTGGTTGCGACAGAGAACGAGAGATAGAAGATGCTGGCTAGCGTCAATAGAATCGCTACGGCAATGACAAATCCTTTGTTTTGCATTTTCTTTATGTTTTTTGTTATGTTATTTTCCTGATTATAGCATGCAAAGATAGTTATTTTTATCAAAAAACAATCTTTTTTGACGAAAAAAACAGCGTTTGTGGTGGTCAAAATGTTGTTTGGGAGAATAATATTTGGGTCGGGGATGGCTTTTTTTCAAGTTTTTTGCTCAATTTCATTCAGTGGGATGTTTTTCTTGATTTTCTTCTGTCTTAAGGGCCAGCTTGCAGACAATGGGATAATGGTCGGACATGCCTATGCTCTTGTCTACAAAGCAGTTATAGGGTTGCCAATGGCTTGAGCACATGATGTTGTCGATGCGCACGTACATGAAGTTCTCGTGGAAGCTGAATCCGGGGCCGTTGCCCGAGGCGATGTAACAGTCGTTGAGCTCTTTGGCTATCGTCCGATGGGCGTAAGAGATGGGGTTGTCATTGAAGTCGCCGCAAAGGATGATTTTTTCATTTTTGTGCGCTCGTATGAACTCGGCTACCTTGTCGGCCTGGCGCATGCGGCGTCGCGTTGCCTCGGTCAGTTGCTCTATCAGCAGTTTTGAGTGATTTTTTGCACTGCTGTTGAGCAGGTTTCCTGAGATGATGCTTTTGAACCCGCTTTTTGCCTCTTCCGTCAGCCCGTTGGTCTCTAAATGGTTGTTGACTACGATGACGGTGTCCTCCCCTATTTTCAGCCAATGTGCGATGGAGTGGTTGTTGAGTGACTCATATTTGATACGCTCCCGCTTGATGATGGGGTGTTTGGAGAAGATGGCCAAGATGGAGTTGCTCCTGTCTTTGTCGGCCGTGTCGCAATATTGGTAGATTGATTTTAGCTTTTGATGCACATCTTCCCCTTGTATTTCGTGATATGCCCCTTCTTGTAGGCAGACGATGTCGGCGCCGCTTCGGCAGATGTAGTCGGCAATCTCGTTCTTCTCGCCTTTGGGCGTCGCCCATCCTGCAAACAAATAGACGTTGTACGACATTACCGTCAGGCAGTCTTCCGGTGCCCGTGTGTTGAGGTTGACGGGGGCGTAGGTGCGAATGGGCTGGAGACAGGCAATGAATCCGGCCATCGGGACGAGTGCCGTACGGAATTTGAAGAGAACCCAGAAAACGAGGAAAGTGAGGTTGATGAGGAGAAACACAGGAAACCCTAGCCCGATGACCGATAGCAAGGGGTGGGCATCGGGGCTGAAACGGTCTGAAAAACCGGTTAGCGCCATCAGCCCTATCGTTGCGATGTTTGCACCGACGAGCATGTAGTAGATAACTTTTCTCAGGTCTTTCAGCATTTGTATCTTGTCTTATTTGTGGCTCTGGTCAAAGAGCTTTTTCCGTTCTTCTTCGCTAAGGCTGCTGTAGCCGCTTTTCCGGATCTTGTCCAAAATGAGGTCGATTTCGTCGGGCTCCCGCTCCTTCTTTTCTTCTTTTGGCTTTGTCTCTGGCATCTTCACCTCTTCGTGGATGGTGTTTTGTTGGTGTTCCTTGACAAATTCTTTCATCTTCTCAAAAAATTGTCCGCTCTTTCCTATATAATTATGTCCATGCTCTCTGTAAGCTTTCCGTGACCAGTAGCGGATTAAGATGAAGCCGAAGAGCATGCCGCCCAGGTGAGCGAAGTGTGCGATGCCGTCGCCGCTGGAGTTGATGGCAAGGAAAAGCTCGACCACGATGTAGAAGCTCACAAACCATTTTGCCTTGACGGGGACGGGCAGCAGCATGATGTAGACGCGCTCCTCGGGAAAAATCATGCCGAAGGCCAGCAAAATGCCGTAAACCGCGCCCGAGGCCCCGACGGTGGTCATCCCGTTGAGCATCTTTGCTTCCTGGGGCGACAAATTGAAGAAATGGGAAAATTCAACTTGTGGATTTTGAAGCCAGATTTCTCCAAACTGGACCAGTTCCTGTATGAATCCAGCGCCCAGCCCGCAGACCAGGTAGTAGATGAGGAATTTCCTTGCCCCCCACACGTTTTCGATGACACAGCCGAACATCCACAGGGCAAACATGTTGAAAAGGATGTGCGTCATGCCTCCGTGCATGAACATGTAGGTCAGGGGCTGGTAAATCTGGAAATTGTCTGCCAAGAAGAAATGCAAGCCAAAAATCTGATTGAAGAAAACGCCTTGTCTCTCAAAAATGACGCTTGCCAAGAATGCAAGCGCATTGATAATCAATAAATTTTTGGTGATGACGGGTATGTTACGCATGATATTTTATCTTTATTAAAACGCTACAAAAGTACTAAAAAAGTCTGTTATATGACATAAAAAAGCATTTTTTACATTTTTTTTTGATGAAAAATGCATTTTTTTTTAGAAAAAAGTTTGTTTTATCAAAGGAAAACCTTATTTTTGCGAGGTATTCAAATGGAAAATGTTTTTTTATTTAATTAATAATTTTTTTAAAATAAAGTATTTATGAACAAGACTCAATTGATTGAGAAGATTGCTAAAGATGCAAAACTCTCCAAAGTAGATTCAAAAAAAGCATTAGATGCAACTATGAAAGCTATTAAAGATGCTTTGAAAAAGGGTGACAAAGTACAGCTCATCGGCTTCGGTACATTCAGCGTGGCAAAACGCCCGGCTCGTCAAGGCATCAACCCTGCAACAAAGGCTAAGATCAAGATCGCTGCTAAGAAGGTGGCTAAGTTCAAACCAGGTGCAGAGCTTGCAAAAGTTGTTAATAAGTAATTTTGAAAAAATACTTTAATATTATAAAAAGCACCGAAGGCGAAAAGTCTGGTGCTTTTTTGTTTTTTTATTGTTTTGCAAAATTTAAATGAATTCTAACTGGCTGAAAAATATGAGGAAAAGTTTTTTCGTGGCATTCATCGCACTGGCTTGCCTGACGCAATCGTGCATCAACAATAAAGCGCAAGAGGCGGGCAAGGTGGAGGCCTCCGCCGCCGACCTGGCTCCCGATTTTACGCTCAAGGACATGGATGGCAATGAGGTGAGCCTTTCGGACTTCCGTGGAAAATACCTGGTGGTCGATTTCTGGGGCGCATGGTGCGTATGGTGCATGCGCGGCATGCCTGCGATGAAAGAATATTATGCAAAATACAGTGACAAGGTCGAGTTTTTGGGCGTTGACTGCAATGATACGGAAGAGACCTGGAAGGCTACGATAGAGGAGCAAAAAATTCCTTGGAAGAACGTATATAACGGTATGTCCAAAGAAATTCTTGAACTGTATGATGTACCGGGGTTCCCCACAAAGTTCATCATTTCTCCAGAAGGGGAAGTTCTTAAAAAGGTTGTAGGTGAGGATTCGGAGTTCTATACTTACTTGGACGAATTGTTGAAATAGGATTCTTAGGCGGGCGCCCTGCTGACGTGACAAGTGGCTGGGCTGGCGTTTAAGCGTACAACATGGACGGCGAGGATGCACATTTCGAATGAAGCGCGCATCCTCGTCGTCCATGTTCTTTTAATTGCTATTCTTCAACAGGCGAGAAATCGTCTTTTCCTACGCCGCAAAGTGGGCAGACCCAGTCGTCGGGAATGTCCTCGAATGCTGTGCCCGGGGCAATGCCGCCGTCTGCATCTCCTACTGCGGGGTCATAGATGTAGCCGCAGATGTCGCAAATGTACTTTTTCATAATTGTTTTTGTTTAAAAGTTTTGTTTATTAATTGCAGGTCGTTTGTGACTGACCCAAGATTTTTTCTATTTTATCGAAGATGAGCTCAGGTGTAATTGTCTTGAGGCATGTGTAGTTGCCAAATAGGCATGGCTTGTTGCCGTAGATGCTGCATGGCCGGCATGGCAAGTCGGCTTGTACGGCATGGTCGGCTGGCTGGCGCCATCCCATGAACCCGGCGTAGGGATGCGTTGCACCCCAGACGCTGACAACTGGTGTCGCCACTAACGATGCCAAGTGCATGTTGGCACTATCCATGGAAACCATGACGTTGAGATGGCTCATTAGGACGAGCTCTTTGTAGAGCCCGGCGAGATGTTCAGGGACGCTTGTGCATTGTGGAAACGAATGGCACCATTGTCTGAATATTTCGCGCTCTTTTTCGCCTCCCCCGAAGAGGAAAATCCGGCTTTCCGGATGCTTGACGGCCAGCATTTGTATCACCTGTTCCATTTTTTCGGCGGGGTAGATTTTTCCTTGATGTGCTGCGAATGGCGCGATGCCAATCCATTTTTGTGCCGTTGGCTTATGGCTCATGGATGTTGGCAGCAGGCTCAAGTCGCCGCCATTCTCAGGGAAGAATGACTGGAAGTCGATTTTCACAGGATAGCCCAATTTTTCAAGGACCTCGGCATAGTTCTCAAATGGCGTGGGCAGTAGCTCCATCCGTTTGTTGTTTGCAGAGGTGAGGCGGCGGCGCGCCATGCGGTGCTTGTTGATGTGTTCTACTTTGAAACGTTCCAGATGGAAGCGCAGGCGGAGGTAATGTGAGCGCAGGACTCCGTGGAAGTCGGCGATTGCCGTGAAGTGCTTGGCTGTCAGGCGGCGATAAAGCTTGTTCAGGCCTTTAACGCCCCGGTATTCGTTTTTCAGGTCGGCTTCCATGAAACCGATATTTGGTGCCAATCCTTCGAAGAAGGGGCGGGCGAATGCGCGGCTGAGCACCGTGATTCGGATGTGGGGGTATTGTTTTGCCAGTGATGCGATGACGGGGACAGTCATGGCCACATCGCCTATGGCGGAAAATCGGATGATGAGTATGTGCTCTGTTCTCATGGAATGTCGTTCATGTGCGGTCTCCCGTATTATTTGTTCTTATAGAGGATGGGGTTGGTGGATGGGTCGTTGTACATTTTCATCTGTTTGTAGACTTTCATGTATTTCACCCCGTTTTCGATGTCTTCCAGCAGTTGGTCGATGGCTGTTGAGAGGTCTTGCTGCTGTTCGAGCAACACGTTCAATTTTGCCGTGCACCTTTCGCGGTGTTCGGCAGAGGCATCGTCACGGGTGGCCTGCTCGTGCATGTGGTAGATTTTCAGCGCGAGGATAGACAGGCGGTCCACTGCCCAAGCCGGGCTTTCTGTATTGAGCCGGGCATCGGGGCGGATGTTGACTTCTGCGTATTTTTGGCGGAAGAATGCGTCGATTTGTTCCACCAAGTCGGTTCGGTCCTGGTTGCTCTGGTCGATGCGTCTTTTGAGCAGGAGTGCCTCGACGGGATCGATGTGCGGGTCGCGGATGATGTCTTCAAAGTGCCACTGAACCGTATCGATCCAACATTTGAGGTAGAGCCTGTTTTCAATGCTCTCCCGGTCGTATGGGTTGCTGATCGGCGTGTCTATGTCGTCTTTGATATGATAGTCGTTGATGGCTTTGTTGAAGATTTGGTTGGCTTGTTCTGTAAATGTCATTTCTTTGTTCTTTTGTGTTATTACTTTTGCAAATATAAGTAAATATAATGAATTACAAAATTAATTTTGCTTTTTATTTTCAAGCGTTCTTATGTTGTGAGGAATCGTATGATGAGGAACCCGTTGTAGGCGTATAGGTACAGGGTCAAAAGTAGTATCAATAGGCGTATCCACAGCTTTTGCCAGGTTTTTATCAGATAGGCGATGGCAATGGGGATGGCGTAGATCCAGTGTGCTGCCATGATGTAGACTTCGTTGATGGCGAATCCCAGGCCGATGTGCAGCAGCATGTCAAGCCCGAAGAATGAGAGGCTGAGCCACAGGAAGCGGGCGTGGCGGCCGCACCAAATGCCGAGGACAAAGAGCAGGACGAGGGTGATTTCGACGGCATAGTTGATCCAATGTTTGTAGCGGACAATCATGGGGCGTGCATTGAGCACGTCGCCGAGCAGGTGGTCTGTGTGCAGCTGTATGCTTTCGCCGAACAGGTTCTCGACAGTCGTGTCCCACCGTGAGGTCGTCTTGTCTGTCCAGTTCATGAATTCGCCTTTCATGAAGGGCTTCCCGGCTTTTGCGTGTGGTTTTTTCTTGACCTTGGGCTTGGAGTTGGCGGTATTTGCGGTGGTGTCGCCTTGTGCTTTGCGCAGTGCGATGATTGAATCTTGCCTCTTTTGTTGTAGTGCCTGTTCCTTGGCTCGTTTTTCCTTGTAGAATTTGCGGGCCTCGGTGCGGCGTACCTCGTTCTCCCAAACGAAATAACGATATTCGATGCGTGTGAATGCCCACATGAGTGCAGACGGGAGGATGACGGCGAGCAAGAGGTAGCGGGGGCGGAAAAATCTTTTTCCATTGACGAACAGGGCTCCCATGAAAACTTTTAAGCCGTTATTGAGCGAAACGCCTGCGGTGAGCACGAATAAGACGAGGGTTTGCCAGGTTGCCAGCGGCCGGTGTGCCTTGACTTGCATTCCGCAAACGTATAAGGTGAGCAGCAGCAGGCACATTGACATGATGAAATGGTCGGGTACCATGGCAGAAAGCATTACATAGGCGAATGAATACATCAAGAAACCCAGTAAGATGGCATCGGAACGTCTTAGGCCTATGATTTCGCGGAAGATTCGATAGAGGAAGATGAAGGCATAGAAGGCGCTTGCGATGATGATGAAGGCTGCCACGAACTGGGCGCAGTTGATGCCGAAAACAAACATCAAGGCTTGATTGACAAGGTAAGGAACGTACATGATGAATGACAGCAGAGGATGCCGGTATACGTTGTAGCGTGCCTCCCAATGGCTTATTATATAGTAGGTGACAGGGTCGAAGCCTGAAATATGGAATTTGCTGATGAAAGTGTGCCAATAGTTGCCTCCCAGAACCGAAAAATCGTCATAATAAAAACGGATGCATAGGGCATTTAGCGCGAGAAAGAGCAGCAGGGCTGCCAAAGCGACAAGGCGCTCTTCGCGACGGATGGAAAATATTTTTTTGAACAGGCTCATGGGTTATTTTTTTAAGAAGAAACGCACCAGCACGAAATTGACGGGTACACAGATGAAAAATACAGGTATAATGGCAGTCTCTCGACCTATTCCCACCCACAAAAAGCCTTGCAGCAGCATGTTTTGAAGCAGGAAATTGACAAGATGTGCAAAGGCAAAGCCCAAGCCGCGCTTGATGCCGATGCCGACACGAAAAGTGTAATAGCTTGAGACGAAGTAATTGTATGTGAAACTTACGAGATAGCCGATGGTTAGCGCAATTGCGGCTTGAATTTCTGGGGCGGGGGCGCGCCATTTGGCTTTGTCGATAAGCCAAAGACAGAGCAGGTAGACGGCATATTGCAGCAGAGTGGCACTCGTGCCCGCCAATATAAACCGGAGCGCCTCGCCTCGCTTGTTTTTATCGAAAAGGTTTGAAAACTTGTTGATCTGCATATTCCAACATTTCTTTGTCGCCACGGCTGTCTCCAAAAGCCGTGATCTGGTATGGTGAATGATTGTCGATGAGCTCACGGATTCTCACCACTTTTTCGCCTCCGTAACAGTTCGGGGTTGAAAACTTGCCTGTCAATTTCCCGTTTCTGACCTCGATTTGTGTGCCCAGTATCTCGACTTGCAGGTTGAGTAACTCAAAAAACGGGCGGATCCACCTGTCGATGCTGGCGCTCACGACGAGTACCCGGACACCTTCTTCAAGGGCGCACTGGATGAATTGCAAGGCCTCGCGCCGCATGCACCGTAGGTTGGCGATGGCAAAGTCATGGCACAATTGGTCGAAGTCGTGCTCTGGCATTCCTCGGAAGAAATGGGAAAACAGCCGTTCTTTGACGCGTCCATTGTTCAATAGGCCTATTTTCATGCCGAGGAGCAATGGGGAGAAGGCTGCGATTGTAGTCCATAATCGCCGTTTGCCGAAAGTGAATTTCAGCAGTTCCAACAGTGTGTCGCTGGTGGTGAGCGTGCCGTCGAAGTCGAAGCAGTATATTTTCCTCATGTCCATGCTGTTCTTGCTGTTGGATGTCATAAAACATAGATGATGACGGCAAATGAGAGCGCCCATAGCAGTGCAATGGCTTGCATGAATCGGTCTTGAATCATGATTTTGGTCGGGTCGCCGCTCTTTTTGTCAACGACAGTGAGTTGGATATAGCGCAAAAGGCCTACTAGTACGAAGATGGAGGTGAGGTAGAGATAGTCTGTGTTGAAGTGGCTTACAATCTCGGTAGAGACGGTGTACATGATGTAGCAGACCAACGTGACCGATGCCGTTATGGTAATGGCTCCGTTGATGAAGGTCAGGTTGTAGCGGATGGTGTTCTTTCTGGGTACTTCGCCTGTCTCGTTCATGCGCAGGACGTCGTCGCGGCGTTTGGCGAATGACATGAAGAGTGTGAGCAGGAAGGTCATCAGCACAAGCCATTTGCTAACGATGACATCGGCCGCCATTCCGCCTGCCAGCACACGGAGCACGAAGCCGGAGGCGATGATGCACACGTCGATGATGGCGTAATGCTTGAGCCAAATGCAGTATAGGGCGTTCAGTGTGGTATAAACTGCGATGATTAGGCCGACTTGCAGCATGCGCTGCCTCAAAAGGGAGATGCATAGGGCTGACAAGACGACTAATGCTGCAAGTATGATTGTGGCTGTACGGTAACTTACCTCACCTGATGCGACAGGACGGTTGCATTTGACCGGGTGGCGCCGATCGTCGCCAGCATCCACCATGTCGTTGAGGCAATAAATGGCTGAGGCGGCAAAACAAAAGGCTAAGAATGCGATGAGTGAAGGCAAGAGGCTGTCTGTCTTGAATAGCATGCCCGAGAAAAACACGGGCAAGAGCACGAAAATGTTTTTCAGCCACTGTTTGGGGCGGATAAGACGGATGAGGTTTTTCATGCGGGGATGTGTTTGGTGATTTGTGACAAGATTTTGTGCAGCAGCCACGCCAGTGCGACTGAAATGAGCGTTACTGCCAGTACGTTGTTCCAATAGCCGTGGCAAATTCTGTGCAAGGGCCTGTAAATCAGTTCGACATGTACCAGGTAGATCTCCAGGCTTATGCCTCCGATGAAGCGCAGGATGCGGTTGAAGAGCCCGGGCGTAATGGAAAGTGCTTTGGTGAGCGTCATCACTAAGGCAAACATTAGCGGCAAGTAGAGCGCCCGATGGAGAAACCATGGGGTTGGGTGGATGCCTCGTTGGTGTGCCTCATAGCATACGAAAAACGATGCGACCAACAGTAGTGGCACCCAAATGAGCGAGAATTTTCCAAGAGAGTGTTTTGACTGCACCAATTCGGCGCTGTTGATGCCCAGCAAAAAGGTGAATGTGCCTATCCAGAAGCGGTAGAGGTGGCCAACTGCGTCGTGGATGGGAGGGACGTGTTCTACGACAAAGCACCACAGTAAGACGGCGGCGGGAATCCATTTCCATCTGGGATTGCGGTGGATGAGTGTGATATAGCCTGGCGCGAACATGTAAATCATCATGATGGCAGGCACGAACCAAAACGTCCAGTTGCCTTTGCTCCAATAGCTGTAGTTAAAGAGTATCTCGCACAAAAGCTCTGGGATATTGCGGGCATAGCCTTTGTCGTTGAGGTAGAGATTGGTGAAAACGATGGATGCTACTACCAGCCAGATGGGATAGATGCGGATGTATCGGCGCGTGAGGAAACGGCGCAACTGCGGGCGGCGGGTCCATGAGAACCAGCATCCCATCCCCGAGAAGAATAGGAACATCTCTGTGCCGACGGCTCCGCAGCGCCATAGTCCATGGCTCATGTCGTGAATGGGGTAATGTACATGCCTTAAGATGACCAAAAGGATGGCAATGCCCATCATTTCGCCGCGGAAACGGCTGATGTCGCCCCAGTTGAAGGGTTTCATGCCTGTTCTTTCAGGCTTTTCATTGGTTTTTTCAACGTGCATAGTCTTCTTTTTTGTCTCGTTTCTTGTTCAATAGGCGTGGCTGGGGGATTTTATTGTAAATTTGCATGAAAATCCATGCCATTCCTAGGCTTGAGAGGAGGTATAGGCATAGTCCTGCATAGGTCTCACCTGATTTTGACAGGGGAATGAATATCTTGCGGGCGATGGGGTGGCAGACGAAGAGCGGCATGCTGAGTTGACCGACCCAGGCCATCCAATTCCATTTGAAGGAAGGCAGCATCTTGACCGTTGATAATGCCAATAGTGTGATGAACAGGGGTGTCCATAGCCACAATTGGTAATTGAGGCTGAACAGGAAAATGGCTGCCGCAGATAGGATTAGGGCTGTTGAATAGTGGATTTTGGAGTGTTCTTTGCCAAAGCGCGCGTACAAAATGCCTGTTCCAAACGGCAACATACCGCCGATGCAATTGTAGCGCAGCAGGTTCAGCAAATTGCTCTCGGGTTCACAACAGGCTTGGAGTATCCCGCAAATGGCGATGGCTGTAACGACGTATGCCCAGTGGCGGCGGAAAAACAGTAGGCGGTAAATGACGTAAAGTTGTAGCATCAGTCCGAAGAACCAGTATGGGCCGGGCCAGATGATTCGTTCCGGGTGGATGTGGAAGTTGCCGACCATCAGCAGTTGGTAAAGGATGCCGCTAAATGTATAGTGAAATGTGCCGCGTGTAATCGCATCGACGAGGGTGAAGGCGATGAATCCGACAATCATGATGCGGAAGAGTTTCAGGTAGTGAAATTGGATGAACGGCCACGGCCTCGCGTCTTCCGCCCCGGGCGCCTCGTATTTTTTGACCAGTCCGTATCCGCTTAAAAAGAGGAAGACAGGCACTCCGTAATGTCCGAAAAACGATAACAGGTGTATGGGGAGCAAGTCGCTTGGATGTAATAATGTGTTCATCAGGCTTTCGCTGTTGCTGAGTTTGAAGAGGAACTCGTTTTCTTTGACAGCGGCAGGCAGCCAATGGCAATAATTGTGGAGTATGATGCCTAAGATGGCAAAACCTCTTAGGATGGTGCATTCGGTGTGGTTCAATGGCCCATTGTTCATGGATTATGATTTAGGGATGTTAGTATTTGTCGGCTTTTTAGACTTCAGGAGGTCGTAGTCAGTCCTGTTTTTCAGCATTCTCAAGCGCTCTTTTCGGTATTTCGGCTCCAGGATGTTCAGTTCGGGCTGATAGAATTGGCTGTTGATGCCTGCAAGGTAAAGTAGCAGGTGTGGCACGACATCTGTCATCATCGGGCGGTGGCGTGCCGTTTTGATGCTTTGAAAGATTTCCGGGCGCTGGTGGATGTATTTTTTCGAGCACCATATCCAGAAAGGGATTTCAAACTCGTTTCGTGCCAATCGCTCGTCGATTTCAGCGGAATGGAGCCGCCCGAGCACATGATGGTCGTCGTCGTAGCATTCTTCGCCGTGGTCTGCCATGTAGACCACGATGGCGTCTTTGTCTCGATAGCGTTGTACGATGGCTGCTAAGACCGAGTCGTTGTAGAGTGTGGCATTGTCGTAGTCTGCCATCTTTTGACGCTGCCGTCTGCTCAGTTTCGGACGGTCGTAGTTGTCTGCCACGAACTTGGCGCGTGAGCTTGGGAAGCGTTGTTTGTAGTTGATGTGCTGTCCCATGAGGTGGAATATCGTGAGCTTGTGCTTCTTTTTTCCGTTTTCCAGTTGGTCGAAGTCCTCGAGCAGCCCTTCGTCGTATTGGTGTAATGAGGTGTTGCGGGTGTCAAACATCAGTCGGCTCATCTTCTCGTTGTTCAAAAAGAACCCGCCGCTAAAATCGTACACTGCCTCGCGGGCCTTGGGCAAGAATTGGTTGGTCAGGAACGTGACGTGGTAGCCTGCTGCCCGAAAGATTTGCGGGAAAAGAGGATAGTCGCACCATTCGCCGGCCTCGCCGATGCTGTACATCGAGAGGATGTTCTTGAATACATAACTCGTTAAGTTCCAGTTGGATACGATGTTTGTAAAGGGCGTTAGCTGCCTTGTCTTTTGCAGGGCAACTTGATTTGGTGTGGTGGGCAGGTGATAGCCGTAAAGCTGTGAGCGGTGACGGTTGGCACTTTCGCCGATGATAAAGACTATTTCCGGACTTTGGTAGCTGCAACTGTCGACCGTGACCTTTTCAGATGCCTCGAAAAGTGTGGTCAATTGCTTGGAAGTCAAGTGGTTGGCCCTTATGCTGAACAATAGCCGGTAAATAGGCATGTATAAGTGTGCGGTCGGCGTTTGGGTCAAGACATGCTCTACCTCTCCGATGGTGTCCCGAGTGAATAAAAATGCCATTTTTTGCTTGTTTTCAGCACTTTTTGCGACAGCCAGGTTCAGCAATAGCACTACCGTAGCTCCTGCCATGGCCATGAAGAGCGGTTTGAGGCGAAAATGGGTTGATCTTTCTTTGAAAAATGCGCTTGTCCACGGCGAGAATGCGGAGATGGAGACATGTATGGCGATGAGGAGTAAGATGAGACCGACGGGTGACAGGAAAATTGAGGTGTTGAGGTAAGTGCTGAGGAAATTGCCGGCCTCGCTGGCGTTGGTCTCCCCCACGAGCATCAACATCGTTGGCGTGATGGTCGAATTGAAGTTGACGACGCAGAAGACATCGATGATGGCGAGCCCGTAGAACAGGACGCAAAGAACGGTGCGCAGCCCGCCGCGTATTTTGGGCGGTGCGAGCATGAGTAGGAGGCACAGGACGTACAGGTCTGCAAAAAGCTCGAGGTAGGTGTTCTTGTACATCGGCACGTTCTTGATGTAATAGCGTCCAGCCCGCTCGCATAGCACGCCTAGAAGATACATAAATAGGAAAAAGGCTGCATTGTTTTTGATAGGAAGGGAAAACAATGCGAGCAATTGTCCTATTTTCTTGAGCACTTTCATTTCAACCGATGCTGCTGAAATTTTTTATTTATTTAGCTTCCAGATGCAGCCGTCTTTCGTGTCCTTGACTTCGAATCCTGCTTCCTTGAGCATGTCGCGTATTTGGTCGCAGGTGGCCCAGTCCTTGTTTTCTCGGGCTTGTGCGCGCAGCGACAACACCATGTCGACCACCTTCCCAAAGGCGTCTTCGCGCCCGGCGTTGTTGTCGGCGTGCTCCGCGCGAAGGCCGAGCAGGTCGAAGGCGAAGATGTGGGTCGTTTGGGTCAGTTCTGCCAAGTCTTCGGCATTGATCTGGGCTTTGTGGTCGAGCAGCGTGTTGATGATGTGGCAGGCCTCGAAAAGATGACTGATGAGGATTTGTGTTTGCAAGTCGTCGTTCATGGCATCATAGCATTTTTGTCTGAACGTGCTTACAAAGGTCTTCACGTTGTCCGAAGACACGTCTGCGGGCTGTATCCGTTGAATGTCGGCAATGCCGCTCATCAGGCGTTCCAGCCCTTTCTCACTGGCTTTGAGGGCTTCGTTGCTAAAATCGACAGTTCCCCGGTAGTGTGCCGAGAGGATGAAAAAGCGGATGGTCATTGGCGAATAGGCCTTTTCGAGACTTTCGTGCTCACCCTTGAAAAATTGTTCCAGCGTGATGAAGTTGCCGAGCGACTTGCCCATCTTCTGGCCATTGATGGTAATCATGTTGTTGTGCATCCAGTATTTGACCATCGGTTTGTCCTGCGATGCCACGGCTTGGGCAATCTCGCATTCATGATGTGGGAAGACCAAGTCCATGCCCCCGCCGTGAATGTCGAACTCCTCTCCGAGGTATTTCCGTCCCATTGCCGTACATTCGCAGTGCCAGCCAGGGAATCCGTCGCTCCATGGGCTTGGCCATCGCATGATGTGCTCGGGCGAGGCTTTTTTCCACAAGGCGAAGTCGGCTTGGTTGCGCTTTTCTCCCACGCCGTCGAGCGCCCGGCTTTCGTTGACGATGTTTTCCAGGTTTCTGCCTGAGAGGATGCCGTAGCGGTGTCGTTTGTTGTAGGCCTCGATGTCGAAATATACGGAGCCGTTGCTCTCATAGGCGAAGCCGTTTTCCATGATTTGCCTGACCAGTTGCTGCTGCTCGATGATGTGTCCTGTGGCGTGTGGCTCGATTGAGGGCGGCAGTACGTTCAGCGCATTCATGGCATCGTGGTAGCGGTTGGTGTAATGTTGCGCGATTTCCATGGGTTCAAGCTGCTCAAGCCGCGCTTTTTTCTCGATTTTGTCATCGCCTTCGTCGGCATCGTGCTCCAAATGGCCCACATCGGTGATGTTGCGGACATAACGGACCTTGTAGCCCAGATGTCTCAAGTATCGGAACAGGATGTCGAATGTGATGGCAGGGCGCGCGTGCCCGAGGTGCGGGTCGCCGTAAACCGTCGGCCCGCAAACATACATGCCCACGTTGGGCGCATGCATCGGCTCAAAGCGCTCCTTGCTCCTGGATAACGTATTGTAAATCAATAGGGTTTGTTTCATGACATTTCTTGTTTTGGGTCTCAATATTCGTGCAAAGATACGACAAAATATCGGAATAATCGTCTTCAAACTCACTTATTTCGGTGAAATTAGCATTTTTTCAGCTATATAATAGGAGTGTTGAAAATATTTTGTATTTTTGCAACATCTAATTCATCTTTTTCAGGCATTTCATGGCACAACATTTAGAACAACACCAACAGCAGATACAGCAGCAGATACAGCAGCA
>ONQK01000014.1 GCA_900319895.1 uncultured Prevotella sp.
GATGCGTCAAAAGAAGAACCCGGGAAAATTGCAAAGGTCTTCCACCGATTCAGCACATGGAAGTCGCGCATTTTGAGCTTTACCAACAAAGAAGACATCAAGCCCGAAGACTTCGACCTCGACAAACACTCACAAGTCGGGCACTCCAACATCGCCATTGCCACCTCAAACATTATCGGCAAAGGCCCCGGGAACTCAGAAGAACGGGATTTCCTTCCACAAGCCTATTCCGACTTCATCTATACCATTATCATTGAAGAAACAGGCATCGGCGGCGCCTTTATCGTAGCCCTGCTCTACATCATACTGCTCTTCAGGACAGGACAGATTGCCAATCGCTGCGAGAACATGTTCCCAGCCCTGCTGTCCATGGGACTTGCCCTACTGCTGGTCACACAAGCCTTGTTCAACATGCTGGTTGCCGTGGGACTGGCACCCGTGACCGGGCAGCCGCTGCCGCTCATCAGCCGCGGCGGAACGTCGACCATCATCAATTGCATCTACGTCGGCGTCATCCTGAGCATCAGCCGGTCAGCAAAGCAACGCCCAAAAGACTCGAAAAAAGTGGTGGTGGCGCCAAACATGCACACGCAACCTGCAATGCAATAGGACTTTGAGAAAATAGAGATAACGAGCAGCTGCTGTCAGGCCTCCAGGTCTTCAACAGCTTCTTTTGCCTTCCGCTCCTCGTCTATGAGCTGGAAATCTTTCTTCTGCAGCACAAAATTCGAGCCTAAATACTTCTCTCTCACAATAGGATTATTGGCCAGTTCCTCCGGCTTGCCCTGAAACAATATCTTACCCTCGAAAAGCAGATATGCACGATCTGTGATATTCAGCGTTTCATGCACATTGTGATCGGTTATCAAAATACCGATGTTGCGATATTTCAACTGCCAAACAATATGTTGAATATCCTCCACTGCAATAGGGTCTACACCGGCAAACGGTTCGTCAAGCATGATAAACTTAGGGTCGATGGCCAGACAGCGCGCGATTTCGGTGCGGCGGCGCTCGCCACCCGACAGCTGGTCGCCTTTATTCTTGCGCACCTTGCCCAACCTGAACTCGGCAATCAGCCCCTCCAACTTCTCCAATTGCTGCTCGCGAGAGAGCCGGGTCATTTCAAGCACGCTCAAAATATTGTCCTCCACGCTCATCTTGCGAAACACACTCGCCTCTTGGGGCAAATAGCCAATGCCCGCCCGCGCGCGCTTGTAAACCGGGAAGTTCGTAATCTCCTGCTGGTCGATAAAAATATGTCCCGCATTAGGCACAATCAGTCCTGTCGTCATATAGAACGAGGTCGTCTTGCCTGCGCCGTTAGGGCCTAGAAGCCCCACAATCTCGCCTTGCCTGACATTAATGGAGACATTGTTCACCACCGTCCGCTTGCCGTATTGCTTCACAAGCCCCTCAGCCCGAAGCATCATGCCGGGGTTCAAGTCCGTCGCACCGCCATTTTTATCACTCATACTCAAAAATTTACGGCAAAAATACGAAAAAGTTAAGAAAAACAATGCCAAAACCAGAACAATTCGACAACTACGCCCTACTTTCAAACCTTTTTTAAAGTTTTAACTGCCTGAAACCAAAAAATGAAGACCATGGACAGCTGAGGCAGACCAACAGACCAAGGCACCACTTCAATTAAAATAAATGACATCATGATTTTTTATGTTAAAATCCCAAAAACATTTTGCTCCAACTAAAAAAAAACGCTATATTTGCTTTCGGATAACAAAATAAATATGAAACGTATTCTCTTACTGTGCACCATTGCCTGTGGGCTTGGTATTTCTACATTGGCGAGGGAAAAGAAGCCTGTCAAAGGCAACAAGATTCTTACCTCCCTGAAAAAAGACTCCCTTGGAACAGAGGTTCAAAAGATTGTAAAAGACGCCACTCGGAAAAAAGGACTTTTCAACGTCTTTTTCAACGAGAAAACAGGAAAGCTCTATTTCCAGATTCCTGACTCGGCATTTTCGAAGACCTACATGCTGGCAAGCCGCATCTCGTCAACCAGCGACGGCCAGGACTTCGTGGCAGGACAGATGAACGTGCAGCCCTTGCTCATCTGCCTCTCAACGGACAGCAGAAACGTGTACCTGCACCAAATCCAAAACCTCAGGACAGTGCCGGCGGGCGACCCGATTCAATCGGCCTTCTCCAAAAACAACCTCAACCCCATTCTCAAAGGCTTCAAGATTGCAGCCAAAGACTCGGCAGGCGTTTTCATCGACGTGACGGCATTTTTCGGGACCAACGAGAAAAGCATCAGCCCCATCAAGGAGTCAGACCCCGTCTCCAAATTACTGGGCGGCAATGGCGGCATCAAAGGTACCTTCATGTCAGATGCCTCCGGAATCAGCGAGGTAAAAGCATTTGAACAAAACATCGAAATCGAGACGCTCCTGTCGTACATGACCACAGGTGCCGTCGTCAAGCCCTATTCCGTCTATGTGCGCCGCTCGCTGTTCGTGCTGCCGGAGAATCCGATGCCCGTGCGCTATCAAGACAACCGAGTGGGGTATTTCTACACGGACAAAGACATCTTCACGACCAACGAAGACAAGATCAACCAACGCTCCTACATCCATCGCTGGCGGCTAGAGCCCAAGGACGAAGACCGCGAGCGCTATTTCCGCGGCGAGCTGGTCGAGCCCGCGAAGCCCATCGTCTTCTATGTAGACACGGCTTTCCCGGAAAAATGGCGCCAGACCATTCGGGAAGGCATTGAGGTATGGAACCGCGCATTCGAGGAGGCCGGCTTCAAAAATGCCGTCAAAGCCTATGACTATCCGCAAGACGACCCACAATTCGACCCCGACGACATGCGCTACAATTGTTTCCGCTATGTGGTCAGTGCCACACAAAACGCGATGGGGCCCAGCTACACCGACCCGAGGACGGGCGAAATCCTCGCCGCAGACGTCATTTGGTACCACAACATCGTGTCACTGCTCCACAACTGGCGATTCATACAAACGGCTGCCGTAGACAAACGCGTGCGCAAAACGACATTCGACAATGACATCATGTGCGAATCGATGAAATACGCCGCCTCACACGAAATAGGACATACGCTCGGACTCATGCACAACATGGGCGCGAGCTACTCGTTCCCCGTGGAAAGCCTGCGCGACCCCGCCTTCACCCAAAAATACGGGACAACGCCCAGTATCATGGACTACGCACGCAACAATTACGTGGCACAGCCCGGCGACATGGAAAAAGGGGTCAAACTCACCCCGCCCGACTTGGGCGTGTACGACATCTACGCCATCAACTGGGGCTATCGGCTGATCGAGAATGCGAAAACGCCAGATGAAGAAAAAGCGGTGCTCGACCGATGGATAGCCGAGAAGTCTGGCGACCCGATGTTCGAGTTCGGCGCACAGCAGGTGTTCAGCACGGTGGACCCGACGGACCAGACCGAGGATTTGGGCGACGACCACATCAAGGCAAGCAACTACGGCATCAGCAATCTGAAAATACTTGTCAAAAACCTGGACAGCTGGATGGAAGAAAAAGGGATGAAATATGACCACATCGACAACCTCTACCGCGAAATCTGCAAGCAATACGCCCGGTATGTGAAGCACGTCGTCCCGTACATCGGCGGCATCAGGTATGAAGAAATCCGCCAAGGCGACAACAAAAAGGCCTCAAGACACTATTTCAGCAAACAAAAACAGAAAGAAGCGATGAAATGGCTGCTCCAAGAAGCGCGGACGTGCGACAATTGGCTGTTGCCACGACACTTGACGGGCAAGCTGGACATCGACCTATACACCAACCAGAAGCTGCGCACCCAAATCGTCTCAGCACTCATAAACGGTACGGCACTCTATCGCATCAAAGAAGGAGGGCTGGCAAACGCCACAGCCAACTACCAGCTGGACGACTACCTCAACGACCTGACCACGCTCCTCTTCCCCGCCCCCAACGGCGGCATTTTGAGCGATGCAGAGCAGGAACTGGAAAGTGCAGCCATTGCGCAAATGATAAACAGCAGCGGACTAAGCGGAAAAAATACGTCGTCAAGCAGCAAATCCTCAATAGAAATTCACAGCTTCTGCGGATTTGACACCCAGTTTGCACGTTTCAACCTGGGCGTTTCCAGCCTGTCAAAAGCACAAATGGGCGCCATCATGACCGGACGACTGCAAAAAGTCCTGCAAAAATACAGGATATACCGCAATTCGGCCAAAGGCAGCACGCGCGACTTCTACGACTACCAAATATTGTTGATTGAAAAAACATTGTCGAACAAATAGACAGACATCACCATGAGAACCCAAACACTTCACACACAGTTGATTTCGTGTATATTCATACTGTTCAGCATCAACACATTCGCCCAGAACAACGACATTTTGAGCGGTACCGTCATGGATGCGGGCGGCGAGCCCCTGATCGGTGCACAAGTGAAATGGAAAGATGCTGCCACGGGAGCCGTAACCGACCTCGACGGGAAGTTCAAAATCGCCCATGTCAAAGGAGCAGTCAAACTGTTGATTTCATACATCGGCTATAAACAAAAGGAAGTCAACGTGTCCGTCGGACAAAACCATGTCGAAATTGTCATGGAAGATGATGCGCAGCGCTTAGACGAAGTAGTGGTCGTTGGCTATGGCATCCAGAAGAAATCCTCGCTGACAGGCTCTGTCGAGACCATCAAGGCCGACGACCTGCTCATGATGCCGACCGTCAATCTCGACCAAGCCCTGACGGGGCAGGTGGCAGGCCTGCAAGTCATGCAAGCCACGGGCGACCCGAGCAGCGCCCGGGAAGCAGACCTGCACATCCGCGGCATCAATTCGGCACCGCTGCTGGTCATTGACGGCGTTCCGCGTTTCGGAACGACCACTTCGGACGGCGAAATGCGCCTATCAGACCTGAATCCCGACGACATCGAGAGCGTCACCGTCTTGAAAGACGCTGCCGCCGCCGCCGTCTATGGCGCCCGCGCCGCCAACGGCGTGATTCTCGTGCAAACGAAGCGCTCGGAAGGAAACCAGAAAGTGAGGCTGAACTATCGCGGACAGTTCAACCTGCAAGAAGCAACCCGTCTGCCCGAATTCCTCAACGCCTACGATTTCGCCCTGTTACGCAACCGTGCCATCGAAAATTCAGGCTCAAGCATCGCGCCATACACCGCCGAGCAGCTCGAACAGATCCGAACGCACAGCAATCCC
>ONQK01000052.1 GCA_900319895.1 uncultured Prevotella sp.
AAAAAAATGTGACAGCCAATAGGCTGCCACAAACCAAATGAAAAAATATCTTATGCGTTATTTTACAATGGTCACCCAATTGTGTGTGTCGGGCTCATCACCGTATTGGATAGCACGGAGCTTGTTGTAGAGCTTTGTAGACACGGGACCCGGCTTGCCGTCCTCGCTAAAGGTGTAGCGCTTGCCATTGTCCAAGTCATCGATGTAAGAGATAGGACTGATGACCGCCGCCGTTCCGCATGCGCCTGCCTCCTCAAAGGTTTCAAGCTCTTCCTCGGCAATAGGCCTGCGCTCCACTTTGAGTCCGAGGTCTTCTGCCAGCTGCATCAAGCTCTTGTTGGTGATGGAAGGCAGTATTGACGACGACTTCGGTGTAACGTATGTGTTGTCTTTGATGCCGAAGAAGTTGGCCGCTCCGCATTCATCCATGTATTTCTTCTCCTTGGCATCGAGATAAAATTCAGCCGCATAGCCTTTGTCGTGTGCGAATTTGCTGGCCTGCATGGATGCCGCATAGTTGCCGCCGACCTTGTAACGCCCTGTTCCCAGCGGCGCCGCACGGTCCCACTCGCGCGTGATGACATAGGGATTACAAGAAAATCCGCCCTTGAAGTACGGCCCTACGGGTGTGACGAAGATGAGGAAGCAATATTCCGTAGCCGGCTTAACACCCACTTGCGCTCCAGTTCCAATCAACAACGGGCGCAAATAAAGTGTTGCCCCTGTCTCATAGGGTGGGATGAAGTCTTCATTCAGAAGCACCACTTTTTTACACATTTCAGTGAAAAGTTCAGTGGACACCTCCGGCATCAGGAGACCTTGTGCCGTCATTTGCAGGCGGGCGGCATTCTCGTCAACGCGGAACATGCGTATTTTCCCGTCTTTGCCACGATAAGCCTTCAACCCTTCGAAGCCTTCCTGTCCGTAGTGCAGGCAAGTTGCTGCGATAGACATGTTGATGTTTGGATCAGAACTTACTTCTATTTCTCCCCACTTGCCGTCGCGATAATAGCAACGTACATTGTAATCGGCCTGAATGTAGCCGAAAGGCAGATTTGCCCAGTCTAAATTTTTCATTTTCGTTTCTGGTATTATTTTTGAATATTTATTTTTTAGTCCACAAATTTAATAAGTTTTCATTTCACAGACAAATAAATTAATAGTAAAAAAAATAAAAATCACTTTTTTATGCTTTTTCCCTTATATTTTAAGGTATTGTTTGCTCAAATTCAAAGTATTTTCGTAATTTTGCGCCATTAACGAAAACATATCATTAAAACATTAAAAAAATCATGGAAATCATCAGAAACTTTGAAGATTTAGTTGCTCACCTTGCCCAAAAAGGTGAGAGGAAGCGCGTTGCCGTAGTCTGGGCCTCAGACGGGCACACCCAGTTTGCAGTTCACAAAGCGCTCGAAGAAGGGTTTATCAGCGCCATCTTCGTTGGCTGCCGGAAGGAAGTTGAAGCCAACGATGCCTTCAAGCCCTATGCGGAGCATATCAGTTTCATTGACTCCGACGACCGCGACGACGCTGCAGCCAAAGCCGTAGCACTCGTTAGGGAACAAAAAGCAGACATTCTGATGAAAGGTCTTATCAACACCGACAACTTGCTGCACGCCGTTTTAAACAAAGAAACTGGCATTCTCCCCAAAGGACGCGTGCTGACACACCTGACCTGCACCTCAATTCCAGGTCATGCCAAACTGATTTTCTTTACCGATGCAGCCGTCATACCTTATCCTACACAGGAACAGCGCATTGAACAAGTGCGCTACGTCGCCCAAGTCTGCCACTCATTTGGCATTGAAGAGCCCAAAATCTCATTGATCCACTGCACCGAAAAGCCCAACGAGAAGTTCTTCCCGTTCACCATCGGCTATGCAGACATCATCGAAAAGGCCAAGGGCGGCGAGTTCGGACGTTGCATCGTCGACGGGCCACTGGATGTGCGCACCTCCTGCGACATTGAAAGCATGAAGACCAAAGGCATTGAATCGCCCATCGCCGGCGAGGCAGACGCACTGATCTTCCCCGACATCGAAGCCGGGAACGTGTTCTACAAGGCCGTGACCCTTTTTAGTGGCGCAGAAACCGCCGCCTTCCTGCAAGGAACATTGGCCCCCGTCGTACTGACTTCACGCGGCGACAGCGAAATGACAAAATTCTACAGCCTCGCATTGGCTGCCGTCAGCTGCTAAGACCATTAACACTAATCAAAACAATAGGAATCATTTAACTTTTACCAGAAGTCATGAAAATTTTAGTTATCAATCCTGGCTCTACATCAACAAAGATTGCCGTTTTTGACAAGGAAACACAAATCTTCAAGCACAGTATCTCACACTCTGTGGAACAATTGAGTCCGTACAAAACGATCATCGACCAATTTGAATTCCGCAAGCAACTGGTTCTCGAAGAGCTGAAAAAAGCCGGCGTAGCGCTTGACTTCCAAGCAGTCATCGGCCGCGGCGGATTGACCAAGCCCCTCGAAGGCGGCGTTTACGAGGTCAACGAGAAAATGAAGGAAGACATCCGTACCTCCGACCACTCACACGCCTGCGACCTGGGCTGCATCATCGCCAGCGACATTGCCAAGGACATTCCCGGCTGCCGCAGCTTCATCGCCGACCCCGTCGTGGTCGATGAATTGAATGATTATGCACGCGTTAGCGGCTCACCGCTCTTCCAACGGGCAAGCATTTGGCATGCACTCAATCAAAAAGCCATTGCCCGCCGCTATGCAAAAGACATCAACAAGAGCTACGAAGACCTCAACCTGATCGTTTGTCACCTAGGAGGCGGCATCTCGGTTGCAGCGCACGATCACGGCCGCGCCGTCGACGTGAACAATGCACTCGACGGAGAGGGGCCTTTTGCACCGGAACGTGCCGGCACACTCCCCGCAGCCGACTTGGTGCGCTTATGCTTCAGCGGGAAATACAATGAAAAAGAGATGCTGGCATTCATCTCCGGGAAAGAATCGGGGCTGTCCGGGCATTTAGGCACCAACGACATGCGCGAGGTTGAGAATCGCTGCAACAACGGCGATGAAAAAGCCAGCCGGCTGGTAGATGCCATGATTTACCATATCGCCAAAAGCATCGCCGCCCAAGGCGCTGTATTCTGCGGGAAAATAGACGCAGTAATCATTACAGGAGGAATCGCAAGATGGCAATACATTGTGGACGAACTGACCAAACGCATCAACTATCTGGCACCCGTGGTTGTTTATCCGGGCGAAGACGAAATGGAAGCACTCGCGCTGAATGCCGTGGCCGTGCTCGAAGGTCAACGTGAGGCAAAAGAATATGTATGAAAATTTTTAATGTATTAAATGATAACTTCTGAATCCTGGCGGCTCGGTGCCGCCGGGATTTTTTATTCCCATGTTCCCAAAATGCCTTGCCTTTACCCCAAAACGCCTCCTTATCAATGAAAAAGCACCCCTGGAAAGAGACGCACGGCGAGTGCAGGCAATGGACGACAAGGCAAACGTTCACTGCATCATCTCATCTAAAAAATCGATGAAACCATTCAACAGTCCATTGCCGTCCGCCGCGTCCGCCGCCGATTTCCTCTCCTGCTCCGCCTGCTGCAAGACTTTCACAATATCTTCCTTGTCGACAGTGAAAACATGGCCAAAAACTCCAATTGAAGCAATGCGCTCTTGACCGTCGTAATCAATACGCCCCACGGATACGACAAAATAATTTTTCACCACCAACAACTCGTCCAAGGCACTGTCGGCAAACTTCCCAAAAACATATTTGCCAAACATCTGAAGACCCGTTTCAATCAAGCTGCCGCTTTCGCCCAGTTGCTGCCCCAGCGCCGCACTCACTTCACTCCGAATAGCATCTTGATGCACTTTCTTTCCGGGACAAGTAGCAATCATCACTAAAATTGCGGCAACCGCCACCATCGACACAGTGAATGAGCGGCCGCCACCTCTCCTCATTCTCGCCGGAATCACTTCCTTTGGCGACGCAACCGCTTCTGCGTCAACATTTTGAGCGTCACCTGCTTCCGCCCCACCCCCTTTCTTTGGGGCAGCGCCTGCCGACAAAATCTCCCGAAGCTCGGCAACCTGCCAAGCCGGCAGCCATTGATTGGAGCCCTCCGCCAAAACCAGCGTCTCAGCCGAGATACTCCGTGAAACAAGCTCCTCAATCGTATAAGGCCCTTGCTTTTCATTGTCTCTTGAAATGTAGTAAGCCATTTTTCTTCTATCACCTATTTTTAATATAGATACTTTTTCTGTCAAAAAATCACATTAAAGAATAAATTCTCAAGACAAAGATATTCCTATTTTCCCAATCTGCAAAAAAAAATGCCAGAAAATCTTCCATGGACAAACCATCCTCATCATTTTTGCCAAGCCTTTGCCCATCAACATTTCCAGACCCTCAGGAAACATGTTTGTACACCGTTGTTTTCAATGCTTTAACCTATTTTTAATAATCAAATATTTTATTTTCAGTTTTTTTCTTGATTGTAATCTTTTTTTTTTAACTTTGCAGCATTATTATCTCGTCTTCTTGACGAAAATCAATAATATTTATGTTTGAAAACTTAAGTGACAGACTTGAACGCTCCTTTAAAATCCTCAAAGGAGAGGGAAAAATTACCGAAATAAACGTTGCGGAAACTCTCAAAGAAGTTCGCCGCTCATTGCTTGATGCCGACGTCAACTATAAAGTTGCCAAGACCTTTACCGACAACGTCAAGCAAAAAGCCCTCGGACAAAATGTACTCACAGCCGTCAAGCCAGGACAATTGATGGTGAAAATCGTCCACGACGAATTGGCGGAAATCATGGGCGGACACGCCGTGGAAGTCAACTTGAAAAACCGCCCGGCCATCATCCTGATGAGCGGTTTGCAAGGCTCCGGCAAGACCACTTTCAGTGGCAAGCTGGCAAACATGCTGAAAAACAAACAGCGCAAGAACCCATTGCTCGTGGCATGCGACGTCTACCGACCGGCGGCCATCGAACAGCTCAAGGTAGTCGGTGCCCAAATCGGCGTCCCCGTCTATTCAGAGCCCGAGAGCAAAAACGTGCTTGACATAGCACACAACGCCATTCGCGAGGCGAAAGCCAAGAACAACGACGTAGTTATCATCGACACAGCAGGCCGCCTGGCCATAGACGAAGAGATGATGAGTGAAATTGAAGCACTCAAAAAAGCCGTGCTGCCCGACGAGACACTGTTTGTGGTCGACTCCATGACAGGACAAGATGCCGTGAACACCGCCAAGGAATTCAACGACCGCCTCGATTTTGACGGCGTTGTACTGACCAAGCTCGATGGCGACACCCGCGGCGGCGCGGCCCTCTCCATCAGGACGGTGGTGGCCAAGCCCATCAAGTTCGTCGGTACCGGCGAGAAAATGGAAGCCATCGACGTTTTCCACCCTTCCCGAATGGCAGACAGGATCCTGGGCATGGGCGACATCGTTTCGCTGGTTGAACGTGCCCAAGAACAGTTTGATGAAGAAGAAGCACGTCGGCTTCAAAAGAAAATACAAAAAAACAAATTCGACTTTAACGACTTTTTAGGACAAATCCACCAAATCAAGAAAATGGGTAACCTCAAAGACCTGGCATCCATGATCCCAGGTGTCGGAAAAGCCATCAAAGACATTGACATCGACGACGATGCCTTCAAGGGCATTGAAGCCATCATCCTCAGCATGACACCACAAGAGCGCACGAACCCGGAAATCCTCAACACCAGCCGCAGGACGCGCATAGCCAAAGGCTCGGGCACAAACATCCAAGACGTGAACCGGCTGATCAAGCAATTTGACCAGACACGCAAAATGATGAAAATGGTGACCGGCGGCGGCATGGCCAATATGATGAGAGGAATGAAGGGCAATATGCCGAAATTTTGATAACATTTAGAAAAAGAAAGGATTTGAAGCATGCAAATTATAGACGGTAAGGCAACTGCTATCGCCGTAAAGTCAGAAATCAAGCGCGAAGTTGAAGAAATCGTGTCAAAAGGCGGCAAGCGCCCACATTTGGCAGCCATTCTCGTTGGCCACGACGGCGGCTCGGAGACCTATGTGAAAAACAAAGTCCTGGCTTGCGAAGAATGCGGTTTTAAGTCATCGCTCATCCGTTTCGAGGACAATGTCAGCGAAGATGAGCTACTGCAGCAGATTGAGCGCCTCAACGGCGACGCCGACGTTGACGGCTTCATCGTACAATTGCCGCTCCCCAAGCACATTGACGAGCAAAAAATCATTGAGGCTATCGACTACAAAAAAGATGTTGACGGCTTCCATCCCATCAACGTCGGCCGCAGCTCAATAGGACTTCCCTGCTTCATTTCGGCCACCCCATTAGGCATTTTGACGCTGCTCAGACACTATAACATCCAGACAAGCGGCAAGAAATGCGTCATTCTCGGACGCAGCAACATCGTAGGCAAGCCCATGGCGCAGCTTATGATGCAGAAACAGTACGGCGATGCTACTGTCACCGTATGCCACAGCCGCTCGGGGAACCTGAAAGAAGAGTGTCTACAGGCAGACATCATCATTGCAGCCATCGGGCAGCCGGAGTTCGTAAGAGCCGACATGGTGAAAGACGGAGCAGTCGTCATTGACGTAGGCACCACCCGTGTCGCCGATGCCAGCCGCAAAAGTGGCTTCCGTTTAAGCGGCGACGTAAAATACGACGAAGTTGCCCCGAAATGCGCATACATAACCCCTGTGCCAGGCGGCGTTGGTCCGATGACCATCTGTTCGCTGATGAAAAATACCTTGGCTGCAGGCAAAAAAGAATACTACCCATGACAGCAGAAGAATATTACGCACTAGGCAATGAATATCGTCAGAAAGGCGATTGGAGAGAAGCACTCAACCACTACATTGCAGCAATAGAGCTGGACCCCAAAAGTCCCGCCGTACATGCCAAGGAGATGCTTGACAATATTCTGAGCTACTATTGTAAAGACATGTATAACCCTTAAAATAAACCCAGACTTAAACAGTCGTAAATCAAAAGGCATTATGAGTAAATTAAAAGGCGCCATTGTAGTCGACACAGAAAGGTGTAAAGGTTGTTCGCTTTGCGCAATAGCCTGTCCGCAAGCAGTGATTGCACTGGCAAACAAGGTGAACGTTCACGGTTACCCGTACGTTGAACCCGTCAAGCAAGAAGCTTGCGTGGGATGTACTTCATGTGCGATAGTATGTCCCGATGGATGTATCACGGTTTATCGTAAAAAAGTGGAGGACTAAGGAATGGCAGAACAAGAAGTAAAACTTATGAAAGGCAACGAAGCGATAGCTTACGCTGCCGTGAGATGTGGCTGTGACGGATATTTCGGTTATCCGATCACCCCACAAAGTGAGATTCTCGAGACACTCGCAGAAATGAAGCCTTGGGAGACAACAGGAATGGTTGTTTTGCAAGCAGAGAGCGAAACATCGTCAATCAACATGATTTACGGTGCAGCCGGAGCTGGGAAACGCGCTTTCACGTCTTCATCAAGCCCTGGCATCGCACTGATGCAAGAAGGCATTGCCTACCTCGCAGGTGCCGAGCTACCTGGAGTGTTCGTCAATGTGCAACGCGGCGGTCCCGGCTTGGGTACGATCCAGCCTTCACAGGGCGACTATTTCCAGGCGACACGCGGCGGCGGCAACGGCGACTATTATGTCATCACCCTCTGTCCGAACTCTGTTCAAGAAATGGCAGATTTCATGGATTTGGCATTTGAGCTAGCTTTCAAGTACCGCAACCCTGCGATGATTCTCTCAGACGGTGTCATCGGTCAGATGATGGAGAAGGTAGTCCTTCCGCCACAAAAACCGCGCCGCACGGAAGAAGAAATCAAGAAGGAATGCCCTTGGGCTACTTTTGGCCGCACCAAGGATCGCAATCCCAACATCATCACTTCGCTGGAATTGCAGCCAGAGGTCATGGAGCAACGTAATATCCACCTTCAAAAGAAATACCAAGAGATTCGCGACAATGAGGTTCGCTATGAAACCAGCCAATGCGAGGACGCGGACTACGTTATCGTTTCCTTCGGCAGTGCCTCCCGCATTGCCTCACAAGCCATTGAGAACGCTCGTGCCGAAGGCATTAAAGTCGGTTTGTTCCGTCCTATCACCGTATGGCCGTTCCCCAGCAAAGAGATTGCAGAGATGGCACGCGGCAAAAAAGGCGTATTGGTTGTAGAGATCAATGCCGGTCAGATGGTAGAAGACGTCCGTCTTGCCATCAACGGTGAAGTTCCTGTCGAGCATTTCGGTCGTCTGGGCGGCATGGTTCCAGAACCGGAAGAAATAGTAAATGCGTTGAAAACTAAATTGATGAAGTAATCATGGAAGAGAATAAGATCATATCACCAGAGAACTTGGTGTATAAAAAGCCAACCTTGATGAACAATGTGCCAATGCACTATTGCCCTGGCTGTTCACATGGCGTGGTACACAAATTAGTAGCTGAGGTTATCGAAGAAATGGGGATGGAAGACAAGTCTGTGGGCGTTTCCCCCGTTGGCTGCTCTGTATTCGCCTATCGCTACATCGACATTGACTGGCAAGAAGCGGCACACGGTCGCGCACCTGCCGTTGCCACAGCCATCAAGCGCCTGTGGCCCGACCGCTTGGTATTTACCTATCAAGGCGACGGCGACCTTGCTTGTATTGGTACGGCAGAGTCTGTCCATGCCTTGAACCGTGGTGAAAACATCGTCATCATCTTTATCAACAATGCCATTTATGGCATGACCGGCGGCCAGATGGCACCGACGACTTTGATGGGTCAGAAGACCGCCACTTGTCCTTACGGCCGTCAAGCCGACCTTCACGGCTATCCCTTGAAGTTTACCGAGATGGCAGCCTTAATGGAAGGAACATGCTTTGTCACACGCCAAAGCGTTGAAAGCGTTGCCTCTATCCGCAAGGCAAAGAAAGCACTTCGCAAGGCATTCGAGGCATCAATGGCTGGCAAAGGCTCTTCTTTGGTAGAGTTTGTCAGCACATGCAATAGCGGTTGGAAACTCACACCCGCCAAAGCCAACGAGTGGATGAAGGAGAACATGTTCCCCTTCTATGAGAAAAGCGATCTGAAAGATACAACGGGCATGTAAATTAAAACAGTTTAGAATTTATGAAAAAAGAAATAATTATTTCAGGTTTCGGAGGTCAGGGTGTGCTCTCCATGGGCAAGATTTTGGCATACTCAGGACTCATGGAAGACAAGGAAGTGACATGGATGCCAGCGTATGGTCCCGAACAGCGCGGCGGTACTTGCAACGTTACGGTCATTGTTAGCGACGACCGCGTATCATCTCCCATCTTGAGCAAATACGACGTTGCCATTGTCCTCAACCAACCTTCACTCGACAAGTTCGAGCCAAGAATCAAGCCAGGCGGGATTTTGATTTACGACGGTTTCGGCGTTATCAATCCCCCCAAACGCAAGGACATCGAGGTCTATCGGGTAAATGCCATGGACAAGGCAGCCGAGATGAAAAACTCCAAAGTCTTCAATATGATTGTGCTGGGCGGCTTGCTACAGGTTTGTCCTGTCGTGACACTCAACGGCTTGGAAAAAGCACTCTATAAGACACTCCCCGAACGTCACCACGGGCTGATTCCCTTGAACATGGAAGCTGTGGTAGAAGGACAGAAGATTATAGAAAAGCAATAATTGAAACCCCAGAAAAGGGGTTCAAAATCTAAAAAAAGAGACTGTATGCCTGATGCTATTCAGATACAGTCTCTTTGCCTTTCCTTGTCCACAAACACATCACAGCCATCTTGTCATAACAATAGCACGAATGACTAAAGGGAAAAACATCCATCAGATAGTCAATACAACTCTTCAATTTAAACGCGTATGAGAATCAAAATCCTATCTTTAACCTTACTGGTTGCCTTGACGGCAGCAGCACAAAAGAAACCCCTAGACCACAGTGTCTACAATAGTTGGCAGTCCATCGACTCGTCAAGTATTTCACCCTCAGGGAAATACATCCTCTACACCATCAACCCACAAGAAGGCGACGGTCAGCTGGTCATCAAAAACATGAACGGACACCAGCTGGAAATCCCTCGCGGATACCGATTTCATGTCACACAAGACGAAAAATTCGCCCTCTGTCTGATCAAGCCATTCTTCAAAGACACGCGGCAGGCACGCATCAAAAAGAAAAAGAACTTTGAGATGCCCAAAGACACTCTGGCAATCATAGCCTTGACCAACGGAAGCGTCAAGAAAATCCCACATGTATCATCCTACAAAATCGGCAAAAAAGGAGGGACGTCCGTTGCCTATCTCTCTGCCGACACAGCCCTCATCCCCAAAAAAGAGCGTGATAACAGAAACGTGGGCCGCCCGCTGCTGGTCTACAACTTGAACACTGAAAAAACCGACACGTTCAAACACATAACCCAATACACCTTTGACAAAGACGGGAAACTGCTTGCCATGACCATTCAAAGCAAGAAAAACGATGCATCGCTCAGCATCTATCACGTTGAAACACAAAAAGTGAACAACTTTTCCAATGACTACCGCTATTATACCCACCCCGTCTTCAACGAAACAAGCACACGCCTGCTCTTCCTCGCCTCCAATGACACCTTGGAGACCGGTTCCAAGCATTGCGAACTCTTCTGCCTAGACCTTCCCAAGGCAACTGCCACAAACTGGAATACAACCAAGCCACAACGCCTTGTCTCAAGAAACGACTTTGGCAATCTGCCTAAGAATTGGGGCCTCAACGAAAACAGCGCGCCGCGCTTCAGTCACGATGGCACAAGGATTTTTGCAGGAGTGGCAGAAGCAAATGCCCCAAAAGACACGACGCAAGTGCCCTTTGAGACAGCAGGACTCGACATTTGGCACTGGAATGCCGACGAAATTCCACCAATGATGAACAGCAACCTCAAACGCGACCTCAAACACACCAACTTGGCCGTCTACGACCCCGCAACACATCAGATGCGCCCCTTGGCATTCTCCAAATATGACAGGATACAACTTCTCAACAGAGGCGATGCCCCCTTCGCCCTCTCAATTGACCAAGCACGAACTATCAAACAAATACAATGGGACGACCAAAACGAAGTCGATCTCACACTCATCGACCTCAAGACAGGCAAGCGCCGTTTGATTGCCAGCGGTCTGTTCACCAGGATTTCCACATCGCCCGCAGGAAAATTTGTCATCTGGTTCGACAGACTCAAGAGACAATGGTTTTTGCACGACGTGGCAGCCAATAAGACCAAAGACATCACCTCCGTACTCAAGGTGAACCTTTGGGATGAAGACAACGACCGCCCCACCCACCCCGACCCCTACGGGATTGCCGGATGGACCAGAGACGACAAGGAAGTGCTCATCTACGATCGTTACGACATCTGGAAAATTCAGACCAAAAACAGCAAGACAGCCCATTTCACCTGCCTGACAAAAGGAGAAGGAAGAAAGAACTGGCGCTCATTTCGCCTTCTCAATACAAAACGTGATGAAAACGACCGTTTTATCGAGCCGGGAGAAAACATGATGCTCAAAGTCTTCGATTTCAAGACAAAAGAAAACGGATTGGCCTGCATCAGCAACAGCCAGCCGGCAGCGCCCAAAATCCTGGACTTCGGCGGATATACTTACAGGAATCTCCAAAAAGCCAAAAATGCCAACGCATATACTTTTTACAAAGGAAATTTCGAGAAGCCGATGGACATATATGCCGCAGCCGACGACTTCTCACAAACGACCCGACTTTCTGCCATCAACCCACAGCAAAAAGACTACAATTGGGTTACGGCAGAGTTGTACCACTGGAAAGCATACGACGGCACGCCGCTCGACGGTATTTTGTACAAACCCGAGGACTTCGACCCTACGAAAAAATACCCCGTCATGGTTTATTTCTACGAGCGCAACTCTGAAAACCTCTACAACTACATCGCCCCTCAACCCAGCTGGTCAATCATCAACCTGACTTTCTACGCCAGTCGAGGCTATATCGTATTTGTACCAGACATCGTCTACCCCAACGACGGACTTCCTGGAGAGGCCGCCTACAACTGCATCTGCAGCGGTGCCGAATCGCTCAAGCAATTCCCCTGGATTGACGGCGAGAACATGGCAATACAGGGCCAGTCATGGGGCGGATATCAAGTGGCATACCTCATCACCCGGACCAACATGTTCAAAGCCGCCGGGTCAGGCGCACCGGTGTCAAACATGACCAGCGCCTACGGTGGCATCCGATGGGAGTCAGGCATGAGCCGACAATTCCAATACGAGCACACGCAAAGCCGAATTGGAAAAACCTTGTGGGAAGCACCGGAGCTCTATCTGAAAAATTCGTGCTTGTTCACCCTGCCTAACGTGCAAACCCCTGTATTGATCATGCACAACGATGCAGACGGAGCCGTGCCATGGTACCAAGGTATCGAGATGTTCATGGGCTTGCGCAGGCTCGGAAAACCTGCATGGATGCTGCAATACAACAATGAAGCACATAATCTGAAGGAACGCCGAAACCGCAAGGATTTGAGCATTCGCCTGCAACAGTTTTTCGACCATTACCTCAAAGGCGAGCCCATGCCGGCATGGATGAAAAATGGCGTGCCATCTACGCGAAAAGGACAATATTTTGGACTAGAACTGGCTGAATAATGCTGCCAGCTGGTGCCTTATGAATACAAAAAAGTGCAGGGTCCTACGTCCTGCACTTTTTTGATGACTTCATTTTTCAAAATTTGATGGACAACAGCCCATTTACATCCCCTCTTTTCGATTTTCATCCTTGCTGATCACACTTCCGCTGCCTTGATGAGTAGCCAGAACAAGCACCTCGGCAATCTGCACATGTGCCGGAGCAGAAGCTGCATAAAAAACGACATCGGCAATATCACCGCCCGTCAGTGGCTTAATGCCTTTATAGACACCCGCCGCGCGCGCTTGGTCGCCATGGAAACGCGTCACGCTGAAATTTGTCTCAACAATGCCCGGCTTGATGTTCGTCACCCTGACAGCCGTGTCGACCAAGTCTATGCGCAGACCGTCAGTTATGGTTTTTACAGCCGCTTTCGTAGCGCAATACACATTGCCGTTAGCATAAGCAGCATCGCCGGCGACGGAGCCGATATTGATGACATGACCGCTATTGCGCCTCACCATTGCAGGTACGAGCAAGCGCGTCATGTTCAACAACCCTTTGACATTGGTGTCAATCATGATGTCCCAATCATCGAAACTGCCTTCATATTCCTTGTCCAAGCCCAAAGCCAGCCCTGCATTATTGACCAAGACATCGATGGCAGCCCATTTCCCTTCCAACGAATCGATGGCAGCCACCGCTTCCGCACGGTTTCTAACATCAAAAAGCAGTGTTTTCACTTCCGCTCCACATGCTTCCAGTTCCCTTTTCAAAGCCTCCAGAAGGTCATGTTTACGTCCTGTAACAACTACATCGTAGCCTCCCTGGGCAAATTTCAGCGCACAAGCCTTTCCAATGCCGCTTGTAGCACCTGTAATCAAAGCTATTTTTTTGTTCATATCTGTTATTTTAGTTGTTCTGTTCCAATAAAATCTGAACGATGCGATCGGCCGTCCTGCCGTCCCAGCGCTCCGGCAGCGTATGTTTTTTCCACTTCCCGGCCATTATCTGTTGCATCGCGGCCGCCAATTGTTCGGCATTTTCACCCACCAGCACGTTGGTGCCCTGCTTCACTGTTTCAATATGTTCTGTATAGCTGTTCAATGTAATACACGGCACACCATTGAACGTAGCTTCCTCTGCGACATTGCCCGAATCAGTGACAATGCCCTTGGCATGCGCTGTCAGATAGCCGAATTCCAAGTACCCCATTGGCTCTATTATCTTCATTTTTTTTGCCGCATCACCCAATGAATCCAATATTTCAGCCATTATTTGTGCCGCCTCTGCCCTCAGTGGTGCCAAAATGGGGAAATTTCCAGTAGAATGCAACATTGCCAATACCATGGCTTTTAAATTCGAATGGTCTGCGATGAGCTGCCGTCGATTCAACGTGAAAACAATATATTCGCCCAACCTTATTCCCAGTGTATCAAGACAGGCGGGGCGCTGCAAACGACTTCTGTTTTGCCGCATTGTATCCATCAGGATATTTCCCACCATATAGACCTTTGACAAACTGGTTCCACCCTTCGACAAGATGCTGTTTCCGCCAATTCCCGCGGTGAACAGCAAGTCGGAAAGCCCGTCAATGACCAGCCGGTTTATTTCCTTGGGCATATTGATGTCAAAAGAACGTGTCCCCGCCACCAGATGGGCAAGGCGTATGCCCTGCTTCTTGGCAACAATCGCCACTGCCATTGTTGAGGCAAGGTCATCTACCACAATAACGACATCCGTCTGATGCATGTTGAGGTAATCTTCAAAGGCGGACATCACGCGTCCGGTCAGTTCGTTGAGGTTCTCGCAATCAACGCCGAGGCAGACGTCAGGACGGTTTATCTGCAAATCATCGAACAAACTCTGTTCCAAAGTCGTGTCTGCCAAAGCCCCGGCATAGACCAACTGATAATTCACCTCTTTACCTTCGGATTTCGACCGCTCGATAGCCTTGACAATAGGGGCAACCTTGATAAAATTGGGGCGGGCGCCCGCAACAATGCATATATTCATTGGCTCAAAATTCTTTTTTTTGTTTTACATCTGCAAAATTACGCTTTTTAATTCAGACCAGGCACTAAAATACACAAAAATCCGCAGCTTTACATCAAAACTGCGGATTAGCTCTGGATTTTCAGGAGGCGGATTATTCAATCTTGAACAACTCCTTGATGCCGCCGATGCTTCCCATTAAATTAGTTGCCTCATAAGGCAGGTAAACCGTCTTGGTCTCTTGTCCCGTTGCCAAATCCTGCATCATCTGGATATATTTCTGTGCCAGAAGATAGTTGGCCGGATTAGTGCTCTTGCCCACCGCCTCGGTGATTTTCTCGATGGCAATCGCTTCTGCCTCTGCCTTTCTGATCCGCGCCTGCGCCTCTCCCTCTGCTCTCAGGATTTCTTGTTGTTTACTTGCCTCTGCGCGGTTGATGGTACTGGTTTTCTCACCTTCCGACTGCAAAATCGCCGCCTGCTTTTGGCCTTCCGAGGTCAAAATCGTGGCACGTTTGTTACGTTCCGCTTGCATCTGCTTTTCCATGGCTTGGAGAACGCTTGAGGGCGGAATGATATCTTGCAATTCCACGCGATTCACCTTGACGCCCCACTTGTCGGTTGCCTCGTCCAGCACGGAACGCAACTTCGTGTTGATGGTGTCGCGCGAGGTCAAGGTTTGGTCCAATTCCAATTCTCCGATGATGTTACGAAGGGTGGTTTGTGTCAATTTCTCAATGGCATTGGGCAAATTGCTGATCTCATAGACGGCTTTGAAAGAATCTACAATCTGGAAATACAGCAAAGCATTAATTTGCATCTGGATGTTGTCTTTCGTGATAACATTTTGTTTGTCAAAGTCATACACCTGCTCACGCAAATCGATTGAATTGCTATAAACATAACGGCCACGATTCAGTGTCACTACTGCTTTTGCCCTGTCAATAAAGGGGATTATCAAGTTGATGCCTGGTTCAAGCGTTGAATGATAGCGGCCCAAGCGCTCAATGATTTTCGTTTCAGACTGAGGAATAATTACTAGTGCGGATTTGATGAAAACCAACACCAAAACAATGATGGCGCCTAAAACAATTGTTACAGTTTCCATAATAAATGATTTTTATTGATTTGTACTAAATAATGTCCAACAAGCTTTCAAACGGCACTTTTGCCCACTTTCTCTACCATGACCACAAGGCTTTCCCTGCCCACGACCCTCACGCTTTCTCCTTTCTGAATCTCACTCTCGTCCATGCTTTTGGCCTTCCAGTCATCACCGTCAATAGCTACGCGGCCATATCCTTTGGGCTCTATAGTCTCGCTCACTGTTCCAATGCGGTCTATCAGAGCATCTGCGTTGCTGACCCGCGCCTTTTCGCCTTTGTGAAGATAGCGCAACGCCACCGGCCGCACAAAAAAGATGCTCAGCAAAGAAAACAGAGCACAGACGATGACTTGGCCGACCCAGCCGAAGCCAAGCGCCGCCACGGCCGAGGCAAACAATCCTCCAATAGCAAAGCAAATGATGAAAAAGTCGCCACTGGTCAACTCTAAAATCAGGCACATCAGGCTGATCAACGCCCACATTTGCCACATGTTTTCCACAAAATATTCTACCATAGTGCTATTTTTTTAGTTCGTTGTAAAGATACAAAAAAACTCCGACTCTTACAAGTATTTTTATGCAAAACCGACATGCAGTAAAAAAAATGATGGCTGCATGTCGGTTGTTCTCAACGTCTCAAAAGACAAAATCAAGCGAGATTCACTTCTTTTTAGTCGTTTTCTTTTTGGTACTTGTCTTTGTCGTCTGGGCAGGTTTGTAATATTTCAATGCCTCAGGCATCCATTTTTGGATGTTGGCGATACGCGTTGCGTCGGAGGGATGGTCGCTCAGGTACTCCTTCACGTTGTTTTGCGAAGTTGCCGCCATGCGCTGCCAGAAGGCCACGGCTTCCTGCGGGTTATAGCCTGCCATGGCCGCCAGGATCAGCCCCATGTAGTCGGCCTCTGTCTCATGGTTTCGTGAATACTTCAGGTTGCTGAACTTGAAGTTCAATTGTGCAACCGCCTGCGCTATCGACGTGACATTGCTGCCCACTCCGATGGCATTCAAGACCGCGCCTCCGATTTGCGTCCCATACTGCTGTTTCAGCTGTTTTGACATCTGTTCGGCAGAGTGTTTTGCCACCGCATGTGCAATCTCATGTGCCAACACTATGGCCAACGAGTTTTCGTTTTGAGTTACTGGCAGCAAGCCTTCAAAAACAACGATTTTCCCGCCCGGCATGCAGAAGGCATTGAGATTCTTGTCTTCAACGAGGTTGAACTCCCAGGCATACTGGCTGATCTCATTCGCCATGCCGTTGTTGCGCAAATAATCTTCTACCGCGGTGGCGAGTCGCTGCCCAACACGCTTGACCATGGCTGTGTTTTGCGTATTGGTAGACTTTTTCGCCGTTGCCATGTACTCGGCATACTGCTGTTGGCTGAGGCTCAGAATTTGCTCGTCTGAGACCAAAAGGCTTTGTTTTCTACCCGTCAGAGGCACTGTGCGGGAGGTGCCGCATGATACTACAAGTGCTGTGATGAATGTTAGTAATAAAAATTTTGCTGTTTTCATTTTCTCTTATTTACTGATTAGTGAATCTTCATCATTAAACTTCTTGGCAAAAATAGTGCATTATATTGGAATGTCCAAATTATAATGTAAAAAAATGGTGCCCAAAAGCAAAGAAGACTCGCTTCACAGCCAGTCTTCTTACCTTATACAAAAACATTATGAATATTTATCAATCGAACTAGATAAAAGCTTTGGTAAAGAAATTTTTGCCTTGCCACGACTATATCTTTTAGCGACCAATCGGGAGTTTACAGCATGGGCTTGAGTTGCGTTGTCCAAGCCTCAATTCGCTGTTCCGTGAGATGGCTTTCGTTGATGTCATCGAGCACCAATCCTATGAACTGTCCGCCAATCACGGCCTCGCTGTCATTAAAGGAGTAGCCTTCTGTTGAGACCTGGCCGATGATTTTCACGCCATTATTCTTGACTGCATTGTAAAGTTCTGCCATTCCGCCACAAAAGGTGTCACCATAAACCTCAGCATCGCCACATCCGAACAATGCCACGGTCTTGCCGTTCAGGTCTGCCTCGCGCAGCTTGGCGATGCCGTCATACCAGTCGTCCTGCAGCTCGCCGGCGCCCCAAGTCGAGGTGCCGAGCAAAAGATTTTCCGCCTCTTGAAGGTGTGCCGGCTCTAATTTGGCGACGTCAATGGCCTCGGTTCCTAATTTTGAGGCGATGGTATTGGCAATTGCCTGGCATGTCCCTGTTGAAGAGCCGTAAATAACAATCGTTTTTTTCATGTCAATTCTTTTTGTTTAATTGTTTAAAAATTTTTGGCAAAGATAAGCTCTTTTTCATCTTCCTGCAATACCTAAAAATGATGTTTTTCGGCATCACCATTTATCGTGACCAAAATGAAGAGCTTGCCGATTGGCCGGCAAGCTCTTCCCATAAACAACGGTTTGTCCGTATGTAATATCCCCTATTTTTTTACAAACGAATCAAGCTCGAGCCCGTCATTTCCCTATCGCCCGTCAGCTGAACAGCATAAACAGCGCCAGGCAGGCGGCTGAGGTCAATGCGATATTCCGACTTGCCGGCAGGGAGCGTTTCATGGTGTACCAATGCACCGCCGACAGAATAGATGCGAACTGCAATTTTCCGACTTGACGGCTCTTTCAAATTGACAACAAGTTGTTTGTTTGAAACCTCCAATTTGGCAGAAGTATGTTTCAAAGAAAGCTCTTCAATGCAGCTCAACTGCAAAATATCGAGCAAACCGCGATAAACATCGATCTGTCCATAACCATAATAGTTGTTGGGATAGCTCAAATCACTCTTCGTTTGCGTACAAGTACGGCTGAAAATACCCACAATATCCTCCGGGCTCAAAGTCGGATTAGCCTGCAGCCAAAGAGCTATCGCACCGGCAACGGCAGGCGTGGCCATTGAAGTTCCCGAGTCGGCGTTCCATCCATATTCACGACCATTGAAGGTTGAGGTTTGCACGGTATTCATCGCTTCGTCTTGACCATTCTGGGAATTCAGGTAGAAATGGCTGAATGCTGAAATGATATGGGTACCCGGAGCCATGACATCTGGCTTTATTCTACCGTCGAGCGTTGGCCCCGTTGACGAGAAGTCGGCGCGTTCACCACCCTCGCCGTAATAATCATCGTCCATGAGCTCACCGGATTTATTAACGAACTGGGTTCTATGAGCTGTTGCGCCTACACTGATAACTCGCGGTGCGGCACTGGGCGAGTTGATCGTATGTGAGTTTTCTGCATATTTTAAATGCTCCTCATCGCCATTCCCAAAAAATCCACTTCTCGCAAAGAACTCAATTTCGGCCTCATCGCCAATTACTTCAAAGTAGGCATTTTCCCAAAGTCCAATTGAGCCAGAGCTTTTAATTACGACATCATACACATATTCCGAAGCATTGTAACATGAACGATAAGCGTGAACAGTAAACTCGAATTGACTTTCCCCACTGCCATTGACCATTCTCTTTTCATGGGAATAAATGGAGTCGGGCAAAGCGCAAACCTCTGTTGTTGTAATAGTGTGTGAATCCAGCAGGTCCGTATTTTCCCAAGTATCCGGGTCTTGGCCATACATCAGGAATTTCAATTGAAACGGTTGCGCGGATTTTAGAGTAAAGGAGCATGGCGTACCCGTCATAGTAAACAAAACGAGACCCGCTTTTTCTGCACCTGCAGGTTTTTTGAAATAAGAGTAATCGCTTGCGTTATTACCGGCAGAAGCGACCAAGATGCGGCCAGGGCCAACCATTTGGTCAAGTACTTCATAGAAAAGGCGTTCTTCTTCCTCAAAAGTCTCGGAGGAGCCTTCGCTGAAAGAGATGACGCAAGGTTGTTCCATTTCTTTAGCATAGTCGAAGATGTATTTGAAGCCCAAAACGTCTGTCGCTGTAGTGAACTTATTGTAATCTTCATCCGCAATCAAATGGGCGTTATTGCCCGTCGCATTATTAACGACACACATGTCGCTTTCATAAGCCACGCCGCGATACGGGGTGTCATAGCCGCTGCCCGCCGCAGTTCCCAACGTATGGGTGCCATGCGAGAACTCCAGCCCATCATAGGAGCGTTCACAATTTTTGATATCCTCCTCGGTCCTGAAATCCTTTCCTACAGGCAAAGTTGCATTGCCGTTTCTTGCCAACTGGTCCCAGAAACGCTTGATGCGGTAATTGGTCGCCGTCGCATCATAAAAAGTCGGGTTGGTCAAGTCAAAACCAATGTCCATAATACCCACCACAGTACCTTTGCCCGTATAAGCCTGAGGCATGTTCTTGCCTTCATAGGCTGGAAGGGCATTGATGGCGCGCGCTATCGAATCATTTTTCACACTGCGGACGCGATTCGCCTCAATACGCTGGACATTCTTGTTCAAAGACAAAGCAGGCATGCTGCTCAAGGGAATGTTTGCGATGTAAATATCGCCAAACTGCGCCAACTTCTGGCAGCCATACTCTTCAAGCACCGCTTCTGCATCCTGGTTGATACGGATGAAAGCACAAACGACTGGCGACTTGAAGTTCGCGCCTTTCACACGATTGGCAGAAACCTGATGTTGCACTGTCAGCTCCCTGATGAAGCTTGACATCTTGTTGTAATTTGGTCGTTGAGCCATTGTTCCAACAGCAATCAACAACAAAAAGAATAAAGATAATTGCTTTTTCATTAGATTGAATTTTTTTCGCTCACAAAATAAACAAAAAAAATCGGAAAATGCAAATTTTCACATATATTTCATTTGCGAAGAGGATGCACCCACTTGTGCGCATCCTCTTGATACGGCTTGATGGCGTCTTCCCCTATTTTTTGTGCTTTGGGGATTTTGGAAAAGTCCTCCTGCACAAATCGTTTCAAAGCTGTCTGTCTTTTCATCTTTTGGTTATTTTTGAGTTTGACGATGCCGCTGCATGTAGCGTCGGGCGACATTGGTCGTAAAACTTTTCAACCATGCCCCAAAACGTCCAGGGTCATGCAGTTGCCCCATCTTGGCAAAGGCTAGTAGGAATGCATCATGTGCCAATTCCTCTGCCACATATTTTTCAAAGAGAGCCTTTCCTATGCCCGATGTCGCTCCGATGATGATGTTCATTTCGTTTTTGAGCACAAAGGTAATGAGAATGTATAAGCAAAAACGTGTATTTTGAAATAAAAACGCCTTCAACCTCTCAAAATATTTTGAGAGGTTGAAGGTTATCTCACGGCGAATGTTACTGATAGTGGTAGGAGTTACTTTCAGATAAGAGGCTATGTCTTTCAGGCTGATACTTTGCACAATCTCCCAGCCATAATAGTCGCCTCGGAGGGCTTGCCTGAAAGACAATTAGGGTAATCTGCGACAAACTCGCCCTCAAAGGCAAAGCCCGTGCAGTAGTCCTTTCCCTCCTTGTCGTTGTGCACCATGTACTTGAAGCAACCCCGCTCCACATATGCCACCCACTGCGCCAGATGGCCAGCCTCCTCCAGCGTCTCGCCGCGCAGAAACGTCCGCCTCTCCCCATGCTCCATGCAGTACGCTCGCAGGAACTCCAGGTCCAGCCCCTCCGCATAGGTGTTGAAGCGTTTGGTCGGTTGATGGGTCATGTTACAAACGTATCAAAGTGGAGCCTGAACAGCTCGGCGCACCCGTGATTTGCACCACATAAACGCCGTTGGCTTTGCCCAACAAGGGGATTTGACAGCTGGTGCCGCCAACCTCCACCTGATGATTTGCCTGCAAAATACCCGATAAATTGAAGACCTTGACCGTAGCTGCCGCCTCCAAAGGATGGTCAAAGGTAACAACCACGCGCCTTTCCTCATCAATGCGTATTTGAGCCGAGGTGTGACGGGTTGAAATTTCATCGATACCCGTTAATCCAAGTATGTCGAGCAAACCGCGATACACATCTATTTGTCCATAACCGTAATAATTGTTGGGATAGGTCAATGATGCATCATAATGTGAACAAGTGCGCGCAAAAACCCCCATCACGTCTTGCATCGTCAAATCTGGCTTTGCCTCAAGCCAAAGTGCGATAGCGCCTGCCACGACCGGGGTTGACATCGAGGTTCCGGAATTGCTGTTCCAAGCATAGGTTCTACCATTGAAGGTGAAATGCTCTACGTCGTATTTAACAATGTCTTCTGCCTCGGGATTATTTTCCAGATAATAGCTGCTGTACGATGAGATAACGTTCATCCCTGGTGCCAGAACATCTGGTTTCACACGTCCGTCATACGTCGGACCGACCGAAGAATAACCGCCGCGCTCACCGTTTTTGCCGAAATTGAACTCCACCCACTCGCCGCGATAGTTCAGCGTATGGGTCCTGTATGCACTTCCTCCCACGCAAATGACGCCCGGCGCACTACCTGGCGAGAAGATGTTATGTGTGCATTCTGCCGCTTCCAAATCGGGGTTGAGGGCATTCTGCACTAGCGATCCTGTCATCCTGAAGAGTTCTATGTCAGCGTCTTCCCCGATTATTTCCAATGAGACAGGTGTGTCAAAGCCCAATGGCCGGCTCGATTCAACCATTACATCGTAAACGTATTCTTTTTGATTATAGCACGAGGGGTAAGCCAGTATCGTAAACTTGAATTTCTCATCATCGACCATGATGCTGTCCACCGTAAGCGAGTCTTCAACTACTGATAAATCCACGGTTTTGAAGACTTTTTTGACAGGATTGGCATGGTCGCCATAAATGGAGAGAGAGAGGTCGAAATGTTGCTCTGATTTCACGCTTACAGCCGCAACCTGAGCACCGCTCTGTAAAAATGTACCCGCGAGCCGCCTGCCCTTGGGCTTATGGATATAAGAAGGTGTAACCCCTTGGTTTCCTGCCGAGACAACGATGATGCGGCCGGGGCCGACGAGGCTGTCGATCATCTCGTAGTACAATTGGTCGTATCCATAGAAGTCTTGGAGACCTCCTTCGCTAAAAGAGATGACGCAGGGCTTCCCAACCGACTTGGCATAGTCGAAAATATACTTGAACCCGAGGACGTCGGTGGCATAGGTGTATTTATAAATGTCCTCTTCCTCAATGAAAATCATGTCTCTTGATACGGCGTTGCTCACGACACACATTTCGCTCTCATAAGCCATTCCCCGATAAGGCGACCGATAGCCACTGCCAGCGGCAATGCCCAGTGTGTGGGTGCCATGGGTTTCACAAAGCCCGTCGCGCGAATGGGCATAGGCTAAAATTGACTCGCGCGTGGAATAATCATTGCCTACATATAAATTGCTGCCCACCGTGTCTACCGAAAGCTGGTCCCAAAAGGCTTTAATGCGGTAGTCGGTAGCTGTCGAGTCATAAAAATTAGGATGCGTCAAGTCAAAGCCAATGTCCTGAACACCCATGACAACTCCTTTTCCCGTATAAGCCTGCGGAAGATTGACGCCGGCATAGACTGGCAATGTGTTGACATGCATGGCGGTTGAGTCCATGGCTATTTCGCAAGGACGGCCTGAGGCGATCCGCTTGACTGCTGGCTCCAGCGAAAATTGTGGCAAACTGCTCAACGGAATACTGACTACGGCCAAGTCGCCAAAGCGCAACAGGCTACGGCAACCATATTTTTGGAACAAAGCACCGTGGTCGCCCGCGACCTTGACAATAGCGCTCAACTCGCGCATGTCGGCTGCTGCCCGACGATGGCTCGTGGTGCGCGGACTACATTCTTTCGTGACAATGTTGCGGACAAAAGGCGACATCTTCGAATAAGCGGCGCGCTGGGCAAATCCTTCTAGTGAAATTGTCAAAAACAGGAACAAAAGCAGTCGATGATACATTGTTATCTTGAATTTTTTTAATTTATTTTACAAAAATAGCATTTTATTTTGAAATTCCAGCCTTTTTGTCCATTTTTTCGGACTGGTTTAATGTCGACTGCCATTAAAGGATTAAAAGAATGAGAGCGATGCCAAGCACCGCTCTCAACCAACACAAAAACTAATTAGACATTGCTAATTACGAGACCGATATTTCGCAACATCATCCTCGTGAGTGCAAATGTATATATTTTTTCTAAGAAAAACAACATTTTTATACTAAAAACGACAAAATCATTGCTATTTTACTACAATCTGACTGTTTTTGATAACAAATATTGGTCTAAAATGGTCATTGCCGCCATGGACTCGACCAATGGAACTGCACGTGGAACCACACAAGTGTCGTGCCGCCCAGGCACGTTCAGCACCACGCCCCTGCCTTCCGTATCAACCGTCTGCTGCGGCTGCATCAACGTTGGCACCGCCTTGAAGGCTATCCGGAAATAGATGTCCTCACCATTGCTGATGCCTCCTTGAATGCCGCCACTATGATTGGTTTGCGGGCGAATCTTACCATTGTCATTCACCCAAGCATCATTCTGGCTACTGCCGCGCAGGCGTGCGCCATCAAAACCGACACCATACTCAAACCCTTTCGCTGCATTGATGCTCAACATCGCTTGGCCCAAAGCTGCGTGGAGCTTGCCAAATTCCGGTTCTCCAAGTCCCGGCGGACAGCCTTGGACGACACAGGTCACCACGCCGCCAAGAGAATCGCCGGCGCGGCGGGTCTGCTCTATCAATTGCTGCATCTCAACAGCCTTCTGTCCATCAGGGCATCTCACGTCATTGGATTCGGACAAACTGAGGTCCAAACTACGGTAATCTGCTTCCAAGGACACTGTGCCTATCTGGGAGGTGAATGCGTGAATTTCAACGTTAATCGTACGCAATGCCAATTTTGCCAACGCTCCGGCCACGCATCGCGCTATCGTAATGCGGGCAGACGAGCGCCCGCCTCCCCGATGGTCCCTGATACCATATTTTTCTTGGTAGGTAAAGTCGGCATGTGAAGGGCGGAAGACGTGGCGCAACCCATCATAGTCGGCCGTCTTTGCATTGGTGTTGCGAACAATAAAACCAATGGGCGCACCAGTAGACTTGCCCTCGAAAATCCCGCTCAGCAACTCTACTTCGTCTGGCTCTTGACGCTGACTGACCAATCGGCTTTGCCCAGGTCGCCGGCGGTTCAGTTCGTTTTGAATAAAAGGTAAGTCAATGGCTATTCCTGCCGGAAAGCCGTCGACTACGCCGCCGACGACCTCGCCATGGCTCTCACCAAAGGAAGTCAGCGTATAGATATGTCCAAAAGTATTTCTCATCAGCCGTTTTGAGCAAATGTTCCACCGCTTGCCTTAGTGGCAACCGCAGCCACAGCCGCAACCGCCTTCGCTGTCGTGCTCACAATTGCAGTCATCACCGCAGCCACAAGAATGGTTGAGCATGTGATTGATTTCCTCTGCCGTTGCCTCGCGAGACTCTATGACACTTCCCTTAAAGCGCAAAGTCTTTCCTGCCAACGGATGGTTGAGGTCCATTTTCACTTTATCCTCAGAAATTTCGAGCACATGGCCTAAAAAATGGTTGCCGTCTTCGTTCTGAAGAGGGACAAAGGCATCAACCTTGATGTTGTCGTGGTCAAAATGACCATTGATCTTGAACATTTCTTTGTCTAAATCAAGTACGCGCTCAGGCATGAAATCGCCGTATGCCTCGTCTTTGGTCAATTGGAAGTCGAACGTGGCCGACTTTTCCAGCTTCACGATTTCTTCCTCAAAACGTGGGAGCGTGGTGCCAAATCCGCTGATGAACTCGAAGGGCTTTGACTCACTTGCCACTTCGACTAACTCGTCGCCGCCTTCACCGACGGTATAAAGCTGGTAAGAAACAGCTATCAATTTGTTGTTTTGTTTTTCCATATTTATTGTTATTTTTTGTAGATGCAAAGATAAGTAAATTTTTGGATTCCAGGGATTTTTTCATGTTTTTTAATCATCTTCATCCTCGCTTCAAATCTGTTCTTTCCCCAATAATTCATCGAGCAAGCCGCGACATGCGTCTTCCAGCAGGTCGAGCGCCCACTCAAAATCCCGTGGGCCGCCATAGTAAGGGTCTGGAACGCTGGCCTCTCCGGCATACTTGTGCAGGAAATCCGTCATTCTCCTGACTTTCCCACGCTCGGCGGAGGTTTGGGCCAAATGTGTGATGGCCCGGAAATTATCGGCGTCCATCGTCAGTATCAAGTCAAAATTGCCGAAATCACTCGATGAGGCAAATTGTCGGGCGCGATGTGTGAGCTGGAAGCCTCGTCTTGAAGCATGTTCGCGCATGCGACGGTCGGGCAGTTCGCCGGAATGCCAGCCGCCGATGCCAGCCGAGTCAATGTGGAAATCGGCAGACAAGCCACGCTCGTCTACCAAATGCTGCATGATGCCATGCGCTGCCGGCGAGCGGCAGATGTTTCCCAGGCAGATGAAAAGGAGCCTCTTCTTTGCTTTATCCATAAGTATTGCTTTAAATTGAACGGCGTTTCAGCCCATTGCCAAAGTGCCTATTATCTCTTGTACAGACTTGCAGCCATGCCGGTCAAGCCAAAGATTGATGCCCTCGCGCACCTTGACCGTCACTTGCGGATCGATGAAATTTGCCGTCCCAATCTGAATGGCGGTCGCACCTGCCATCAAAAATTCGATGGCATCCTCAGCCGTGCTGATTCCTCCCAGGCCAATTACCGGAATATGCACTGCCTGCGCCACTTGCCAAACCATTCGAAGCGCCACCGGCTTGACTGCCGCGCCGCTCAAGCCACCCGTAGCAATGCTCAGCACAGGGCGGCGGCGCTCAATATCTATCGCCATGCCCATTAACGTATTAATGAGCGAAACGCTGTCGGCGCCCTCGTCCTCACAAACCCTGGCAATCGAGGCAATGTCTGTCACATTGGGCGAGAGCTTGACTATCAGCGTCTTTTGGTATTTCCGCCTCACCGCCCGCACTACACTCGCAGCTCCTTCACACGAAGTGCCGAATGCCATGCCGCCTTTTTTGACGTTGGGACATGAGATGTTCAACTCTATCGCTGGGATGTGCTCCAATCCATTGATTCGCGCGGCACATTCAGCGTAGTCCTCTGCCGACGAGCCGCTGACATTGACCAGCACATTGGTTCCCAAATGCTGAATCTGAGGATAAATTTCCTCGCAAAAATAGTCCACGCCTTTATTTTGCAGTCCCACGCAATTCAACATGCCACTTGCCGTCTCTGCCATACGCGGATAGTCGTTGCCTTCGCGCGGAAGCAAGGTCGTTCCTTTGACGATGATGCCGCCTAAACCGCTCAAATCGACAAAATCCGCAAATTCAAGCCCATAGCCAAAGGTTCCAGAAGCTGTCATCACCGGATTTTTCAACGCAAGTCGACCGATATTCACACTTAAATCTGCCATAACAATTGATTGATATTAAAAACTGGTCCTTCCTTACACACACACAAATTGCCTGCCGTCGTCTTTTCAACACAACACAAACAAGCTCCCACACCGCAGGCCATCATGTTTTCCAGCGACACCTCGCAATCCATCCCGCGTGCTTTTGCATAAGCTGCCACTGCCTTCATCATCGGCAGCGGGCCGCAGGTCTGAACACGAGAAAAATGCTCTTTCCCCAGCAGAGAATGCTGGGTGACAAAGCCCTTTTCACCTGCCGAGCCATCTTCTGTAGTGATGAAGACTTCGCCTACAGCCCGGAATTCATCGAGTTCGAGCAAGTCGGAGGCTGTGCGGCTCCCCAAAAGGAAAACCGGAGCGCCTCCACGGGCTTTTAACTCAGCACCTAAATATAAAAGAGGCGCTACGCCTACACCGCCGCCAATCAATAACACGCGCTGGCCGTCGGCCTTTTCAGGCAACGTAAATCCCCGTCCAAGCGGAAAGACACAATTGACAAGGGCACCTTCCGGTAAACGGGTCAAGCGACGGGTCCCTTCGCCTACTGCCGCCACCAACAGCCACAGTTCATTACGTTCTTTATCCACAAAATGGATGGAAATCGGGCGACGAAGATATGTCGAAGGCGAATTGTCAATACGCACTTCAACGAACTGGCCTGGCTGCATCTGAGGCAATGGCTCTGCGCTTGTCAGTCGAAGCAAGGCATAACGCTGGTCCAGCTGTTTGACGCCACACAAAGTCAAATCGGATACTTGTTTCTTAGCATTCATTTTTTGTCGTTTTCTGCCACAAAAGTACGAAGAAATAGCGAAAAACAAGCAATCTTGCGTTGGGAAAATCACAAAAAAAGACACCAGAGTAGAAATCATCCGGTGTCTTCATGGAAAACCTATTCAGCTGGCGCCCATTTGCAACGTACAGGTGAAACGATTGCACCGTCTTTTTTCAACTCGGCAAAAGCCTTGTCTACTTCTTTGCGATCTGCACCCAATGCCTTGGTCACATCACCTGCTGAAACCGGTTTTCCCGCTTCGCGCATTGCCTGTAATACTTTTTCTTTCATATTGTATTTATTTTAAATTTATAATTATTCAAATGCAAAATTACACTTTTTTTTCGACAATCCCCCAAAACCAAGTGCTACTTTTTCTGCATTTAGCCAATAACATGCGTTTTTAGGGAAACAAAAACCGCATGACTAATTTTCTAATCATGCGGCCGTGTTGTATATGAAAGGTTTTTCACGCCTTATTCATCTCTGAGGATCGGCATCGTCATGCAGCGCGCGCCGCCACCGGCACGTGGAAGTTCTGAGCCGGGGAATGCAGCCACGAACTTGTCGTAGCTCTTCATGTCAACCTTTCCGCTGACGATGTCCTCCGCCTTGAGCACTGCAAATCCAGCCTTGTCCAACGCATCGATGGTATGCGTATTGCGGCGATAGCCCACCACTTTTCCGTCGCCCAGCGCAAAAAAGTTCGATCCGCTGTGCCACTGCTCACGGAGCTGGTTCCACGGGTCGTTGCCTCCGCCGATTATAGGATCGATGTCCCAGCCCAGCTGGTGTAGGCCTTTCACCATGTTGTCCACTTCACGATAGCTGATTTTTCCGTTATCGATGCTGATGAGCGTGGTGTGTTTACCCGCAAAAAGGCCGTTTTTCTTCAACATGGGCTCAAACGCCATGCATTCATGCTGTCCCAGGAACGTGAAAACCATGTCGAGATGGATGAAGGACTCGGGTTCAAGAGGCAATTCCTGCACAAGAATGTTGAAATGTTTACGCTCCTTAGCAAAAGTTTGCGCCAAATACTCAATACCTTTCGCATTGGTGCGGATGCCTTGGCCAATGCACAGCAAGTCTTTCGAGGCAATCTGCACATCGCCGCCCTCGGTCCGCGCTTCGTGATCCCAGCTCATCGCATTGAAGGTATCGACCTTGAAGAAGTGGCGGAAAATGGCATCGTAGATCAGGTTCTCACGCTTGCGGACATCAAAACTCATGGAATTGACCAACACGCGGTCGTAAACCGTTGAAGACGCATCGCGCGTAAAAAAGAGATTGTACAGCGGCTTCAATAGATACCGGTTCTCAGACACACGGTCCCAAACCGGATTTTCAAAACCTTCTATCAATGCCTTCGCCAATTCCACATGGTCCAAATCAAGCAATTGCTGCATGAGGACGGAGGCCTGGGGCGTATCATAGCCCTCTAGCAACAAGCTGTCGCTGACCAACTGCATCTTGATACCCGTGTCGTGAAGCAGCTCTTCAAGAATCTCCTCCACATAATAAGTATCAGCCCAACGCTCCAATACACCGCAGAAGTTGGCGTATTCACCGTCTACGATGGGTTTGTTCAATATATCACTGTAAAGGGCGTGCGCTGCGTTGAGTGGCGTCATGCGCTCTATTTCAACACCTGGACGATGAAGCAATACCGCACGCAGACGGCCTGTTTCTGAAGTGACATTGACTTTACACATCTTTTTATTTCCGATACCCATAATTATATATTTTTTTATTTTGTTTCAACAATGCTCATTTTCACAATCTACCATTTTCATCTGATAATTATGATTTATTCTGCAATTGGCTACTGCTTGTTTTGCACTTACAAAAAAATTGTCCAATCCTGTTTTATTCAAAAAACATCAAATTGACCGTCCTTTACAGAATCTGACTGCAAAGATATAAAACTCCTTGCATAAAAAAAAGAAATTTATTCATTTTTTTCTTTAAAAAAACTTAATTTATACAATTTACCTTCGCCCTCTTCCCTTTCATCAGGCATAAAAAGAAGGAATAAATGCGTTTTCACAAACGATTTATCCCTTCGAAAAAAGAAAATAGATTTTTAAAATCAAGTATTTTTTTCTGTCAAACAAACCTCTTCATACTCCAAATTGGCAGCCACGATGCGCTCGGGCTTGCCATGCCTGCCCTCACGCCGGGTGGCAGGTTGAAAAACAATGCGTGTACCGACGATGTGACGGTCGGTGGAGAAATCCTCGCGACGTGCCGCCGGACGCGAAGAAATGCTGACCTTAAACGTTCCCAAGCCATCTATCCGCAGGCGGTGGCCTTGGCTCAGCAGTTCGTCCATAACAGTGGGGAGTGCCGTCAGGACTGCCAACACGTCCGATTTCTTTACATGAGTCTTAGACTGAATGAGCCCGGCAATGTCGTGCAGCGAACGAGTGGAATTTTGAATGACACGAGCATACCACTTTCCCTTGTTAAGAAAATGTTCGCGATTGTTTTGATATAGATAATAAAAGATGGGCATAAATTCTGTGTTTTTGATTCGTTCCCGCTTCCAGCCTCCTCACAAGAAAAGGCCAGAAGCGGATTTTGGTTAATATTTTTTTATACTTGCTCTCAATTGCGCATCGGGCGCAGGCACCTTTCTCGATTTTCCGTTGGCTAAGCCAGCATCAAAGCTTCTACTGATGCGCCCTTGTCGTTTAACTTGCTGTACACAGGGCTTTCCGGGATTCCTTGTTGACTCCCAGGAATCCTTTTCACTCCATTTTCGGCTTTCCCTGCGTCACAATTCCAGCCGTGGCTTTCAGCGAAAAACTCGTTTTTGCATTCGACAACAGCAACACACCGTTCTCCAAAGCATAGTTATAGGATTCGTCCAGCATCACCACGCCCGTCGCGCCATCCCCCGGTGTCACCGAGCTCGCGCCCTCAGCCATGGTATACCACTTTTCGTCGGTTTTCGACAGATAATATATCCGGTAGACATTGGGCTCGCTCAAGTCCAGCACTACGGCTCCACAGCCCTCGGCCGCCTCGGGATTGTCGCAGAAGAATTTTGCCAAGTCGGTCACTTCCCATTGCCTGTTGATGGAGTTCTCATCATTACCCATTGCCATTACATGGATTGAAAACATTGCCAGCACTACCAGCAAAATGCTTTTTAAATTCATTCGTTTTGTCATAGTTTTGTTGTTTTAATTGATTAATAATTTGTATGATGGAAAAACGCCGCGTGCGAAAGGGAGCAGCAACGTCCTTTGCTTGCAAATATAGGATTTTACGAAGACAACGAACAATTTCACGTTATTTTTTCCGACTATTTAACGTTGTCCATCTGGATTCAATATGAATGTTTACACTTCTTTACACAATTGTGCGACAAAAACATTTTTTTCAGCGACTAGTGTGACGTTTTATCCGACTAAATAAGGTAGAAAACCAAGAGGGAATGCCGGGAAAATTAATCCCCAGGCGTTAGACAAAACGCCTGGGGATCAGTTCATTCATCAATACAATTCTTTTCACCTCTACCGCCGAAGAAGTGTCGCCGAAGAGGTGTCGCCTTGTATTGTCCTCATCGTGCTTTCAGCTCTGAGAAGCACTTTACTTCAAATAAGCATAGCGATAGTCTGTCGGGGAGACCAACGTCTCCTTAATGGCACGAGGAATCATCCATCGGATAAGATTGAACTCGCCGCCCGCCTTGTCGTTCGTACCGCTGGCACGCGCGCCGCCAAAAGGCTGCATACCCACGACGGCACCCGTCGGCTTGTCGTTGATGTAGAAGTTGCCTGCCGCATAACGAAGTTGGTCGGCAAGTTTTTCCACAGCCAAACGGTCGCGTCCGAAGACGGCTCCCGTCAGTCCATAGGGCGAGGTCTCGTCACAAAGTTTCACCGTCTCTTCCAACTTGTCGTCATCGTAAGGATAGACCGTGAGAATGGGGCCAAAAATTTCTTCTTCCATTGATTTGAAGAGCGGGTTGGTCGTTTCTATCACCGTCGGCTCCACAAACCAGCCTTTTGAACCGTCGCACTTGCCGCCCAGCACGACTTTCGCGTCAGCGGCCACCTCGGCATAGTCGATGTAAGACTTGCATTTCTCGAATGAGGCTTTGTCAATCACTGCGTTGATGAAGTTGTTGGCATCTTTCACGTCACCCATTTTCACTTCGCCTGCCATACGCTTGATATCCTCCAAGACATCGTTCCAAAGGCTCTTTGGGATATACATTCGCGAGGCCGCCGAACATTTTTGGCCTTGATACTCGAAAGCACCGCAGAAGGCCGCTGTAGCCACGGCTTTCTTGTCGGCAGAAGGATGCACGAAGATGAAGTCCTTGCCGCCCGTCTCGCCGACAAGACGAGGATAAGAGATGTATCTGCCCAGATTCTGGCCGGCCTGGCGCCACAAGGAGTTGAACGTGTCGGTTGAGCCGGTAAAGTGGATGCCGGAGAAGTATTTTGACTCCGTTGCCACCTCGCCGATGAGTGCGCCGCTGCCGGGCAGGAAGTTGATGACACCGTCGGGCAAGCCCGCCTCTTTGTAGAGCTGCATCAAATAATAATTGCTCAACAAGGCTGTGGTCGAAGGCTTCCAAAGCGCCACATTGCCCATCAAGACAGGCGTCATGCACAAGTTTGATGCGATGGAAGTGAAGTTGAATGGTGTAACGGCCAGGATAAAGCCTTCCAGCGGGCGGTATTCCATGTGGTTGATGTGTCCAACGCCGTCCTTGGGCTGCATGGCATAAATTTTTGAGGCATAATGTACGTTGTAGCGGAAGAAGTCGATGGTTTCGCAAGCCGAGTCAATCTCCGCCTGGTAAATGTTTTTGCTCTGCCCGAGCATCGTGGCCGCATTGAGGATGGGGCGATACTTCGTTGCCAAGAGCTCCGCCATTTTCATCACCACGGCGGCACGCGTCGTCCACGGCGCGCGGCTCCATTCCTTCCAAGCCTCCATGGCAGCTGCAATGGCCATTTCAACCTCTTTCTTCCCCACTTTATGATAAGTTGCCAGCACATGCTGGTGGTCATGGGGGCAGGTCACCTGGTCCACATTGCCGGTGCGTATTTCCTTGCCCCCGATAATACAAGGGATGTCCACCACGGTGTTGCTCTGGCGTTCCAATTCTTTTTCAAGTTCGATGCGCTCCGGAGAGCCTGCCAGATAAGCCTTTACCGGCTCATTTGCCGGTACAGGAAAGGTAATAACTGAATTTCTCATAAAAAATGTTAGTTCTGATAATTGAAATTTGTATTTGATTTATGCAAATATATAAAAAAAATAAGAACCGACAGCACATCGCAAGTTTTTTTTCACATTTTAATCATTTTTTACCCACTTCATGATTGAAGCTAAAGAAAATTTCACTACCTTTGCACCCAATCATTATATTAAAGCACAAAGTATGCAGAACCGTAATTTGATTTCCATCTCTGACTTAAGTAAAGAAGAGATTCTGGCGCTGCTCGATCGCGCCCAGGAGTTTGAAAAGAATCCCAACCAAAACATATTGGAGGGGAAAGTGGTAGGTTCGCTGTTCTTTGAACCATCAACACGCACACGCCTCAGCTTTGAAACAGCTGTTAACCGGCTGGGCGGCCGTGTAATTGGCTTTAGTGATGCAAGTACAAGCAGCCAGTCGAAAGGTGAAACACTGAAAGACACAATTATGATGGTAGCAAACTACGCCGACCTCATTGTAATGAGACACCCGCTGGAAGGAGCAGCACGCTATGCCAGCGAAGTTTCAAGAGTACCCATCATCAATGCCGGAGATGGCAGCAATCAGCATCCCACACAAACGATGCTTGACTTGTACACCATCTACCAGACACAGGGGACGCTCGAGAACTTGACCATTACGATGGTAGGCGACTTGAAATACGGCCGAACGGTTCACTCGCTGCTCGAAGCGATGCACTTCTTCAAGCCCCGGTTCAAGTTCGTCGCATGCGACGAGTTGCGCATGCCTGGGCAGTACAAGAAATATTGCGAGAAGCTAGGCATTGAATACGAGGAGACAAGGGAGTTCAACGAGGAAATCATCAACCAGACCGACATCCTATACATGACACGCGTACAAAGAGAGCGTTTCAGCGACCTCATGGAATATGAACGCGTGAAAAACGTATATACCCTAACAGCCAGCATGCTCAAAGGCTGCAAACCCAACCTGCGCGTGCTCCATCCGCTGCCACGCGTCACCGAGATTGCCCAAGACGTTGACGACACGCCACAGGCATACTACTTTGAACAGGCACTCAATGGCCTTTACACACGAGAAGCCATCATCTGCCGAGCATTAGGAATCTAACACAAACCGTCAATTCAAAACAATTATGAGCAGTCAGACAAAAAAAGAAATGGCCGTAGCCGCTTTGCGCGATGGCATTGTAATAGACCACATCCCATGCCATTCACTATTCAAGGTGGTGAACCTGCTGGGGATTGAAAAGATGGAAAACAACGTCACCATCGGCAACAACTTCGACAGCGGAAGCATGGGCAAGAAAGGATTCATCAAAATCGCCGACGTGGAACTGCCCGAAGAGACACTCAACCGCATCGCCGTCATTGCACCGCATGCAGTCATCAACATCATACGCGACTACAAGGTCGTGACAAAACACCCGGTGGAGCTGCCCGAGGACATCATCGACATCGTAAGGTGCAACAACCCCAAATGCATCAGCAACAACGAGCCGATGCGTACACATTTCCACGTCATGGACAACGAGCAAATCACGCTGAGATGCCACCACTGCGAGCGAATCGTAGCACAAGAAGCCATAACATTGAAATGATAAAAGCAACGAATCTTACAATTTTTATTTAAGTATAAAACAAATTTTATTATGCCAAAAAGTTTATCAGGTAGAAGTTTCTTGAAATTGTTGGACTTCACCACAGAAGAAATTCAGTATTTATTGGAACTTTCAAAAGATTTCAAAAATCTTAAACGCACCAACACACCGCACAAATACCTCCAAGGTAAAAACATCGTGTTGCTGTTCGAAAAAACCTCAACCCGCACACGCTGCTCCTTTGAAGTAGCTGGAAACGACCTCGGCATGGGTGTTACTTACCTCGATCCGGGTTCTTCACAAATGGGCAAGAAAGAGTCGCTAGAAGACACCGCCAAGGTGCTCGGACGCATGTACGACGGTATCGAATACCGTGGCTTCGACCAGCAAATCGTAGAAGACCTCGCTAAATACGCAGGAGTGCCCGTTTGGAACGGTCTGACAACAGATTTCCACCCGACACAAATGTTGGCTGACGTATTGACAATCCAAGAGAACTTTGGCTACTACAAAGGCCTGACAATGGTGTTCATGGGTGATGCCCGCAACAACGTGGCAAACTCACTCATGGTGGTTTCTGCCAAACTCGGTATCAACTTCGTAGCTTGCGGCCCAAAAGAAAACATGCCTGAAGAACAACTCGTTGCCACCTGCCGTGAAATTGCCAAAGAAAACGGTTGTACCATCACACTGACAGACAATGTAAAAGAAGGTACGAAAAACGCTGACGTGATTTACACCGACATCTGGGTGTCAATGGGCGAAGCACCAGAATTGTGGGCAGAGCGCATCAAGAACCTGAGCCCATATCAGGTAAATGAAGAAGTAATGGCCAATGCCAACCCCAATGCCATCTTCCTGCACTGCCTGCCTTCATTCCATGACCTCGAAACAACTGTTGGAAAAGAAATCTACGAGAAATTCGGCTTGAAGGAAATGGAAGTAACCGACAAGGTGTTCCGCAGCAAGCAGTCTAAAGTCTTCGATGAAGCAGAAAACCGTATGCACACCATCAAGGCTGTGATGTACGCAACATTGAAGTAATATACAATTCGCGAATTAAGTTTTTGGGCTCCCCCTCTAACAATTTTAGAGGGGGAGTTCGATTTTTCGTTTTCATTTATAAAATAAGAAACAAATTATTAAAAAGTTATGAGCAAAAGATTAGTCATTGCCCTGGGCGGAAACGCCCTCGGCAATAATCCGAAAGAGCAGCTGGAACTTGTGAAAAAAACGGCTGCAACCATCGTTGACCTTGTGGAAGAAGGCTACGACGTGGTCATCGGCCACGGCAACGGCCCGCAGGTCGGCATGGTGAACTTAGCTTTTGAATACGCGCACAACAACGACGGCAAAACGCCCGCGATGCCCTTCCCCGAATGTGGCGCCATGACGCAGGGATACATCGGTTATCACTTGCAGCAGGCCGTGCAGCGCGAACTCGCCGTGCGCAACATCCAGAAACCTTGCGCCGCCATCGTGACGCAGGTCGTGGTCGATCAGAACGACAGCGCCTTCCAAAATCCCACGAAACCCGTTGGAATGTTCTATTCGAAGGAAGATGCCGAGCGCATCGCCGCCGAAACGGGCTACACCTTCGTGGAGGATGCCGGTCGTGGCTATCGTCGCGTGGTTCCCTCGCCGATTCCCTCGAAAATCGTGGAATTGCCCGTTGTGGAGCAGTTGGTTGACATGCACAGCGTCATCATCACCGTCGGCGGCGGTGGCATTCCCGTCATTGAGAAGGGAGTGGGCGACTACGAAGGCGTCGCTGCCGTCATCGACAAAGACCGCGCCAGTGCGAAGCTCGCACTCGACTTGAAGGCCGACATGCTCGTCATTCTGACGGCGGTCGAAAAGGTGGCCATCAACTTCAACAAGCCCGACCAGAAGAACCTCGACCAGATGACCGTAGCTGAGGCTCGTCAGTACATCGCCGAGGGTCATTTCGCACCGGGCTCGATGCTTCCGAAAGTGGAGTCGTGCATCAGTTTCGTGGAAAACACGACTGGCGGACGCGCCCTCATCACCTCGCTCGAAAAGGCGAAGGAGGCTTTACAAGGCAAGACCGGCACGATGCTGGTGAAGGAATAAGCTTTTACCTATCAAAAAATCAGCCTCTGCGTGATTGCGGAGGCTGATTTTTTC
>ONQK01000001.1 GCA_900319895.1 uncultured Prevotella sp.
GCGGCACTCTGGAAAATCATCCCCATCTCCTGCCTGAGTGCGGCTTTTTCTTTTTTGCTCATGAGACAGATGTTTCTGCCGTCGTATAGTACTTCTCCACTGGTGGGGTTGAGCAGTCCTACGAGATTTTTCATCAGAACCGTCTTCCCCGAGCCACTTTGACCGATGATGAGGTTGGTGACACCTTTGTCAAAGACGATGTTGATGTCTTGCAACACCTGCTTGTCTTCGAACGATTTGTAAAGTTGCTTAACTTCAATCATGGCTGCTGAACTTTTTGCGGTTTATGATAGTAGTTGTGTGAGGAAGACATCGGAAAAAAGGATGAGCACGCTTGAGCATACTACGGCATCTGTTGAGGCTTTGCCCACGTTCACGGAGCCGCCATCGACGGTGTAGCCGAAGAATGCGGGCACGCTGGAAACGATGAAGGCGAAGAATAGGCTTTTGATGATGCTCATCCAGACGAACCAGGGGTTGAAGTCGTGCTGGAGCCCGATGGTCAGGTCTTCGGGCGAGAGGACGTGCCCGATGTAGGCGGTGGCATATGCACCGAGGATGCCTGTGGCGGATGAGAAAATGACCAGAAAGGGCATCAGGGTAATCAAGCCGAGTATTTTGGGGAGGATGAGGTAGTTGGCGGAGTTGATGCCCATGATGTCCAAGGCGTCGATTTGTTGTGTCACCCGCATGGTCCCAAGCTCTGATGCGATGTTCGAGCCAACTTTCCCGGCCAGGATGAGGCACATGATGGAGGAAGAGAATTCCAGAAGCATAATCTCGCGGGTGGTGTAGCCCGTGACGAATTTAGGCATCCACGGGCTTTGGATGTTCAATTTCATCTGGATGCAGATGACTGCACCGATGAAAAACGAGATCAATAATACGATACCTATGGAGTCGACGCCGAGCGCAGACATCTCTTTGACGTATTGTTTCATGAACATTCTCATGCGTTGGGGACGTGCAAAGGTGCGACCCATCAGCTGCATGTAGTGTCCCAGTGAGGTAAGGTATTTTTTGATGAACATTTTCTTTTTTAGGTTTTTGGCAATGTATGGCTCCGATTTCCTTGTTCAATGTCCGGCTCATTCCTTGTTCAAAGTCTGGCCCAGAAATGTCGTAATGATTTCGGATATGCGATAGGGGTTGAGTGTAAAGCCGTGGTCGTAGCCTTCAAGGAGCTCAAGGCGGCTGCCGGGCCATGTCTCGCTGAATCGCTCGCCGTATGACCAGGGCACGGTGCGGTCGGCGGTCCCGTGTATAATTAACGCATGACCTTTGTATCTCGCCGCCGTGTCGTAAATTTTGAGCTTTTGTGCCGTCTTGATGTAGTTACGTCCTAGCTTCACTCCATCCCAGAGCTCTAGCTGGGCGGGCGGGTCGAGTGGGTCGAAAGTATAGCCTCCGGAAAAGCCGCGGATGGCATCTTCGCGAATCACACCTGCAGGTGCCAGCAATGCCACGGACTTGATGCTTTTTTCGTCTGCCAATTCGCCGGCGAGCATGGCTGCGACAATCCCGCCTTGGGAGTATCCGACAAGGGCGATGTCTCCGGTAAAGTCCAGGCTTTTCACATATCTGACCATCTCCTTTGCCTCTTCTATTTGCTCGGGGACGGTCATCTCTTCGAATTTGCCTTCACTCTTCCCGTGTCCGGTAAAGTCGAATCTCAATGTCGCAATCCCTTTTTCCGACAATGATTCAGCGATGTTTTTAAGCAGTTTTTGGTCTTTTTCGCCTCCAAATCCGTGCATCAAGATGGCGATAGGCTGGCGGCAAGTCTCTGGCAATTGTGGTTTGAGCAGGGTAGCACTGAGTTTTTTGCCTTTGAACTCAATGTTCAACTCTTTTTGCTCACTTTTGGCTTTTGCCGGCTCGGCGAAAATCTCGGTGAGCTCTTTCTCTATTTTATCGGTCAGCACAGTTCCCAGTACCACATTCCCTTGCGGGTCAATCAGGTACATCGTCGGAATCCAGTTCACGCCATAGGCTTTGGCGATGGCTGTCTCTCTGAATTTCTTGAGCTCGCTGACCTGTGTATAGCCGATCTGGTATTGCTCAATGGCTTTTTTCCAGTTCTCCACGCTGGTGTCAAACGAGACGCCGATAAACTCAACGCCTCTGGGATGGAATTTCTTGTAAAGGCGCTCCACGTTGGGCATGTCTTTCCGGCAGTCGGGGCACCAGGCGGCCCAAAAGTCGATGACAGTATATTTGCCTTTGCTGACTTTACTGAACTTGATGGTCTTTCCTGCCGGGTTTTTCAAGGAAAAATCGGGCGCTTTCTCGCCTTTTTTCAGTAGTTGTGTCGCATATTTGCTGTCGGCATCCGTTGTCAGGCTTTGTCCTATGGCATGATTTGTGGTCAAGCATGTCCAAAGGATGAAAAATAGGAGTCTTATTTTCATAATTTCATGATGATGATGTTGCAAAGGTAAAAAAAATAATCGAGAAAAGGAATTTTTCCGAATTTTTCATGTGAAAATCTCTCATATTTCATGAATTTACAAAGGGTTGCATCC
>ONQK01000017.1 GCA_900319895.1 uncultured Prevotella sp.
CCTGACCTGCTTGTCCTTCCGTATTCATCGTATTCATAGTAGGTTTTTTCTCCTCGCTGTCTTTGATTTCCGTCTTGACATGCTACGAGCCTTCCGTTCTGGTCGTATTCAAAGGTGACGGGTTCTGTGCCCGGCAGTCGTTTGTAGATGCATTGGTCTCGGTTGTCGTACCGGTATTCGTAGGCGTTCTTCAGCAGGTCTGCCTCGAATTTAAAGGCAGGTGTTAGCACATATGCTAGTCTTCCCCTGGGGTCGTACAAGTAGTAGGTGTCGCTTCCTTCGTCTCGCCTTTCCATCACTACGCGTCCGGCATAGTCGGTGTATAGGCGCAGGAACCTGTTGTCTTCATCGGTGACTTCTTCTACGCTGAGCATTCCTGCGGCATAGTATTCTTGTGAGACGATGTGTCCTAGGGCATTGACGCGGTAGTGCCATAGCTCGTTTTCGCCATTGGTCCTGTAGCTTTTCCGTATGGTGCGGTTTGCCGTATGCCAGTCTGTACCGCCGTTGAATCGGCTTATTTCACGTCCCAGGTCGTCGTATCGGGTTTCTACATAGGGATGTTCGTCGGCATGCGTCGCCTGGCTCATCTGTTTTTCTGCCTCTACTCCGAAGAAGTCGTCCGACCTGCTTCCTCCCGACGGGAACCATCGTCTGTAAGGCCGTTCCAGGTTGTCGTACTCGGTCAGTGCTCGTGTGTATGTTCCGATGCCCGAGGTTTGTATGTCGACCACGGTTCGCCCCATTCCGTCTTTATACTGCAGGCTCACGATGCCTTCAAATTCGTTCTCGTCCAAGTAGGTTGTTGTCTTCACATAGCTGTGCTGCGGGTTCTGAGCGGGTATGAACATGGGGTGCAACAATGTCAGCATCAGAACGGCAAGTGTATTTATTTTGTGTTTCATTTTCGATAGTGATAATCAAATTTTTGAATGGTTTGGCCTCGGCTGTTTTTGATGCGGCGCAGGCGCAGTCCATCGTTGCCGAAGTCGTAGTAGGTGGTTATTCCTGCCGGGCTTGTCGTCGATGTGACTCCCAGCATCGGGTGGCGTGTGTAGGATGTCAGTTGTCCTGGGGAGTTTTCGCGCACGTTTTGGAAGAATTGTCTCACGGCATGTTCGTCGTCCATGTCCAGGTGGCTCATGTCCAATTGCAGTGGCGTGTTGGCCTGGTAGATTGCCATGAGGCTGGCCTCGTTTTTCCCCCAGAGGAGTTGTGTGAGAGGTTCTCCCTGCTCTCGATACATTGCGAGCTGTCCCGTCGGTGTGTATGCCATGTAGTGTGCGAGGGTGTCGGCTGGTGTCTCTCCTCTGCTTTCCATATAGGATGATGGCAGTAGCAGCGGTTTGGCGAGTCTTGCGAACTGCCACCAATGGTAGTTGGTGCTTGTCCGGCTGACAAGGGTTTCGTTGTTGTATTTTTCTATGGCGACGGGTGTCAGCAGGAATTGTTCCTTGTGCAGCTCTTCGGGTTTGGCGGCATAGCAATAAGGATAGGTTCCCTCGTTGTTGTTGGAACCGTCTATACTGTCTGTCGGTGCATTCCAATCGGGTATTTGTCGTGCGGGCCTGTTGCTGGAGAATCCGTAGAGATAGCGTTCTTCCGTCCACTGTGTCCCACGCAGTTGCTTTACGGCGTGGGTAAGCCTGACATAGGTCTCGTGGGGGTATGGCAGGTTGATGGTCAGCGTTGTGTCTCTCCGGTCGTAAAGTTTTTGGCTGACCAGCGGTCCATTTCCTGTGAACAGGGTGTCGCGCTCTTCGATTACGTCGTAGCGAGGATAGAAGATTTTGTATTGGGCGTCTTTGTATATGTTTGCGCCTCTGGAATAACGTTCCTCGCACTCGTTGAGATTACGGTAGATCCGGGAAGTGCTGGAGAGTTTGTTTCCTGACGAGTCGTAATTTTCGACGGCAATGAGGTTTCCGCGCAAATAACCGCGCTCGCTGAACAGATTGTGCAGCAAGTTAACGGTGGTTCCTGAGATGGAAATGGGCGGTGTGTCCCTCCTGGTGTCCGAAAAGTTGGTATAGATGTAACGTGTGCTCGTGCCGTCTGCCAGGGTTTCCATGACATAAGAATAGCCGAAGGATGGTCCCAGTCGCATGGCGTTGGAGTAAGGGAAGATGGAGTTTTCCATGGCAGGAAGTCCTCGAAGTTCTCCGCTGCTTTTTCCGGTCAGCGGATTTGCATAGGAGAAAGCCGTGCTGTCAAGAAGTTCAGCCTCTGGCGTGTTGTCGTTATAGACGGAAATGGTCTTGATGCGGTATCCGCCACAGTATTGCTCGCCATCTTCGGCATTCAAGACTTCGTCACGATATTCGGACAGATAGTGTGCATAGCTGTTTTGCTCATATTCATAAATGGTGTTTCCGCCATGAGGATTGACAATTCCCTTCAAGAGGCCGTAGGCTGATGGTGTCGGGGCCACCTGCCATGAAGTGGGTGCGTAGTTGGCGGCATTGGGCGACTTTTCTTGTCCATTGTAATACCCCCATTGGTCAACTTGGGTGGTCAAATAGTCGGCCGGCAATCGGTCGTATTGGTTGTAGCAGAAGTTGTACGAGATGGGCTCGTCGCCTTGGTCAATACTGATTTGGGCGAGGTGCATCCGGCTGTCGTAGTCGTAGGCCAGGTGGATGGTCTTATCGTGCGCCGCGCCGTTTTTCTCGTTGAGAGAAGGGCAGGAGATGTGTATTTTTTGCAATTCTCGCAAACGGGTTGAAAGTAGCGGGTTCTCACAGCGTTCGACAAGAGGGAAGTTGCCCCAGGCGCACCCTTCGTCATAAGCCGTGAGGTGGGATGTCTTTGACTTCAACGTGTGCCAATCGCTGCGTTGCCCTATTGTCGGATAAAGTGCAGGCCCGGAGACAGGGCTGTCTTCGGTTTGAAATTGTATTTCTATGCCAGAGAGGGTTTGGATGCGCCTCAGATAAGTCGGTATATAAAACGTGCCGAGCAGTCCGATGGCGGAGGCCTGTATGTCTGGATTTCCTGATGCAGGAATGGTCTTTATCTCATTATAGAATTGTGCCAGATAGCAGCCTCGCTCATAAGTGAACGTATAAAGGGGATTTCCGTGGCGGTCGACGATTTTGGTCAGGTACCAGGCAGATGCCATGAACGAGGTGCTCGTGGATGAATTTGCACCATTGGCAAGGTTGAAATTATACTCTATGGCATCGGTGTTGATGCCGAACTCATAGCAGACACCTTGAGGGTCGCGGAGGGTGAAGCCGTTGATGGAACGGGCATTGGCGACTGATGGTGAATGGAAGTTATTCTTGTCTTTAACATTGAGCAGTACATCGAAATTTCCGCTGCTAATGACCTTCCACTGTCCGTCGTGATCGAGAAAGAACTTGCCGCTCATGCCCATGAAGTTGAAATGGAAGATGTCGGGCTCCAAGTCGGCATCTAATGACGGTAAAATCGGGCTGTTCAGTATCTCTTGTGCATCAAAATAGCAACTTTGCTGATTGCCGGTATACTCGTCCGCTTGTCCGCGTACTTCACGGGTAATAACGCCGCCGGCACTTAGTGCCCAGTTGTGGCCGGTCCATCCGGGGAGACGGTTCAATTGGATACCGGCGGAATGGTGGAAAAGCTCTAAGCTGAGCGAGATGCCGCGTTCTTTGCAGTGGTAGAGAGGGATTGCGATGTCGGCAAGTCCAGTGTTGTTGGACGGGATGCCTGCCTCAATCAAGTTGGAAGCGTTGGGCGTCGGCAAGAATTGGGCGCCTGTTGAAAGACAGCGGAAGAGTGTTGCGATGAGAAGTATTTTTCTAAACATAATATTGTTATTTTAAGATGATTTTTTCGGCATAGCGTTTGTCGCCAACCGTTAGTTCCAGTAAATAAACTCCTTTTCGTAGACCTGCCGTGCAGACTTCTTCAACGTAAGGTCCACTGTTCTTCTGGCTGACAGTGCCTTCCCAAATCAAGATGCCACCGGTCGTATAAAGACGAGCCGCACAGTCGGTTGAGGCGGACAGTGTGTAGTCAAAACGGATGGCATTGTCGTCTGTCGTCCTTATTTTTAGGCAGATTTCGTCTCCAGAAGAGCATCCCGCCTGTAGCGAGCGTTGTGGCGTATTGTGTGCGAACAATGTTTGCGATTGAAGAGACGGCGGGGTATAGAATGCTGTGCACGCCACGCTATTGGCGTGGGACAGCCGCCTCAGTTCCAGCACAGGATAACGGCATTCCGGCGCATACCATTGGTATACTTCACTTCGGCTAGCAGGATGGTCTGATGAGGTCAAAGCCGTTGCAATCATCGTCTTGTCAAAAGGCCTTGAACGCAGCGATGGCAAACTGTCAAGAGGGTAGCTTAAAAGACTTTCCTTGCGTGAACGGCTGACTCTCAGCACATTGCGCAACGTGTCGCCATTTTCCAAGATCAATGTACCCACAGCGTCTGCTTTCATCACATAAGTACCGAAGGTTTGCAGCGACAACTTCTCGCAGAACACGCCGGTGCCATGGAAAATGCCGGAGATGGAGTCGCCGTAAGCAAATGGAAAACACAGCAGCTGCTCCGGAACGTCGTATGTCATGGCAGTCGTTGCGTTCTCAAATCCTTGGAGAAAGACTCCGGAAGAGGCCAAAGAGTGGTAATACAGCGTCGAGCCATCGCGCAGGGCCAATGTGTCCGATGCCAAATGCCTGTCTCCCAGCGAGTCGACGAGCCAGAATGGATGGTAGCTCAACTCGAAATCGCCGGAATGATACCGCAGTGAACGGAGATCCCATAACTGTCCCGTGCCAACGTCGCCGGGGTTGGAAAACGTCACCTGATGTCGGGCAATTGCATCGCCGGCAATGGGACGGTTGGAAGAACTGCTCAATTGAGGTTGGCTGAAGGCAGAGAAACTGCCAGACAGCAAAATGAGCAAAAACATTTGTTTCATCATAGTTTTTTGTATTAATGTTTGTTAAAATCCTTTCGCTTATTTACTGTTCCAGTTTGGTGCGTTGCACCATCAACGATGTAGGTAGAAGTCATGAAATGTTTGTTTTGAGTTTGTACTTCTTTTCAGTTCAACAAGTTGCACAAACCCTTGGGGACGGAGAAAGCGCAGACTCGCCATATCTCCTGCCGGGCTCACCACAAGCCCCTAATCTACTATGGCTGAAGCCTGCGCTTTATGCGCATACTCCAAACGTAGATTAGGTTCGCTCATTTATTCTCTTTCCGAGGTGGTGATTCGACAGGAGAATTCGAGCAACAAAATGGAGTATTCCGAAGAATACGATGCAAATTTACAAAAAAACTTTTGGAAAAAGGGATGAAGTTGTATAAAAATGAGAAAACGGGGCTGCTTAATGCTTGTTGCCTGCTGGAATTTTCTTATAGGACGGGTTTTGAGAAGAGTTTTTGTACAAAAGTTTGTACAAAAAAATGTCTCCGGTAGTTTTTTCCCTCCGGAGACATTTTATGATTCGTGTCGTGTCTTCAAAGGTTGTGAGCCTTTATGGGACGACGATTTTCTTCTTGTTCATGATGTAAATGCCTTTTGGGAGCGTTTCCCTGTTGTTGCCGGCATATCGTCCGTCGATGGCAAAAATGTGCATGTGGTCTTTGCGGGTTTGGTCTTTTGACATCTCCACAGGGCTGATGCCTGTGACATAAGTATTGAAGTCGTGTATGTAGGAGAGCGTGATTTTTCCGCCGTCTTCTTGAATGTTGACTAATGCTTTGTTGAGTTTTTCGCCGTTGTAGACTTGGAAATTGACGGTCTGCGTCGTGTCGCAAAGGGTGCTGACCGCGTTTGCTCCGGGGAAGGGGTCGCCCAGATGCTGGTTGTTGTAGTCGGTTTTAGTTGCAATTCCGTTGCTGGCAGTAGCCCATGGCATGGATTTCCCTATATTGTAGGACGATGCAACGGTGCCGTCAGCTGGTACTATCGCCATCTTCGGTTTGCCTAAAACATCGTTGACCGAGTTGCTGTTCAGTGAGAAGGTGTTAGCATCGTAGTTGACGTGGTAGACTATCAGTCCATGTCCGTATTGTCCTGAGTTCCACGCCCGATTTTGTATGTTTTCAATGATGAAATACTCTTTTTGTGTGGCATCGTTGTCGTTTGTTATTCGATAGGCTTTCCCGTTGGCGTCGTCAATGGGTAGGATTTCCAATTCAGCGTCCGTGTTGAGTGTCTCGATGGTCATCCATCCCATGGCCTCGCGCTCCCATGCGGTGTAAGGCGTTGGCCAGTAGCCGTTGCGCAGGTATTCGCCATTGTCCATGAGGCTCCAATATTCCATGGACTGGTTGTCTGTTTGTGCCGAGGCCTCGTGTACGGGATAAAAGTCGGGCAGCCCGAGGCAGTGTGAGAACTCGTGGCAGAAGATGCCGATGCCGTTGATGCGTTGATAGGGTGCCGTGCTGAATGAGGTGGGGGTTCCGATGAGCTCACAATGGACGCCATAGCGGTATATTTTCTTGCCGTTATAGGTCTGGCTGAAGGATTGTGTGCCCGATTTAGGCCAAATGCAGTCTACGGAATTGCCGCTTGTATTTGCCCCGTATCCGGCGTAGATGACATAGATGAGGTCGACGTAGCCGTCGTTGTCTTGGTCGTAATTGGAAAAGTCGAGGCTGTCTTTAACCGCATTGCACACGGCAGGGATGAACAAGTCCATCCTGTCATTTCTTCCTGCGCCATATACGCTCATGTTTTCTGGCAGCTGTACGGGGCCGTAGACATCGAATTGCGGGGTGAATTGACCGAAACTGATGTCGGAGAAGTAGGACTTGATGCTGCCGGCGTTTTGGTTTTCGTTATTGCCAAAGTTCTGTGGGCGTCCTTGCCCGTTGAGGTATTGCTCGAATGACTTTTTGGGGTTGGCTAGCGTGAATGTCGTGTCCTGGAACTCTGCCAATACCACCAACACGCGTGGTGAACCGGTGTGTGGGAAGAGCCGGCTGCCGCTGACGGGCTCGCGCCTGGCCGCATGTCGTTGCCTCATTTTTTTTGCCTGGGCAAAGAACAGCTGTCGGTTTTGCTGGCCGATGGCCACCTGCTCGGCTGTTGAGCGGTTGCCGGCCGAGTGGGCGAGAATGCCCGTGGAGGCAAGGTCGCCGTCGCTTTTTACCTTTGCAATGTAATAGTCGGTGTTGTCTTGATAGAGCAAAACGCCGTCTGTGGTGGTAAACCAGTGCCAGTCTTCGTCGCCGTGTCCGATGACGGTCAGTTGTGTGCCGTCTTTTTGCGTGACGACGACGGGGAAAGGATAGGCTTTGGCCGCCTTACTGGTGATGGATAGTGCAATAAAGCAGAAAAAAAGTAGAAATTTCTTCATATTTATTTGTCGTTTGATGATTTATCTCTTTCGTTTGACGGTTGATGCCGATAAAAATATTGCCCTTTCTTTTTGGTTCTGCTGCCAAATTCTATGGCGTGGTTGGGGCAGTGGTGGTAGCATGCAAAACAGGTGAGGCATCTGCCGTTGTGCTGCCATGAGGGTTCTTGGCCACGCCCGCCGTCGATGTTGGCCACAGGGCACACTTTGGCACACATTCCGCATCGTGTACAGCGCTCGCCAACCACATGAAACGGTTTGTCCTTGATGAGATGCCTGACGAAAAAGCTGCCGATGACCCGACTGTTGATGCGGGGCCAGCGGCCGACCACATTGTCGTGTATCCCGCAGGTGTTTGTGGCAATCTGATGGCAACATTTATTTAATTTATGTGCGGCAGTGCTTATTTTTTCCTGTTCCTTCTCGGGTTTGTCGACATCCATAAACGGCAGCCCGACGTAACTCTCTGGCATCAGTAGCGTGAACGTACTTGCCGCCTGTAGACCCTTTTGCCGTAAGTCGTGTTGCAGGATGTCCATGGCTTCGCCGATGTTGTCGCCTGTAGTGCACAGCGCAAACGTATAATGTGCAGAGTAGTCCGTACCATTAAGGGCGTTGCTCTTGCCATTGCCATTTGTGTCGATGGATGCGTGGGCACGGCTTTTGAGTGTCAGTTTTTTGATGAACTGACGAACCAGCTGCGGCGGCCGCCATCCGTGCACGGGAAAGCAAAATCCTATTCGTTCCCCATCGGCAAGCTCAAAACAGCAGTCTCCATCCATGGCCTCGGCGATGTTGACAAGTTGTTCACCTGTCGTCTCTGCTATTTTTCCAGCTGCCCAGCGCGTGTTTCCTGTGCATGATAGATAGAATATCATTTCGCAAAAATACAAATATTTTTTTATTTTGCCGTATTCTGTGCCAAATAAGACGTTAAAAAGAGTGTTTTTTATTTGCCAGTTCAGGTTGCCTAGTGTGGTGGGACATGTGAGATGAAAAGTTGATTAACGTTTATTAACACATTATAATTCATTGATTTTCAATTATTTATGAAAAAGTTACAAAAACATGGAAAAAAAAATGCAAAATAATGAGGCGAGGTATTGAAAAAACACTTAACTTTGCATCGTTTTAATAAACAATTATTTAATTTAAAAAGCAAAGAAAATGAAAAAATTAGTTTTAGCTTTCGTAGCTGTTGCAGCTATCTCTTTCGCATCTTGCGGTGAAAACAAAGGAACACAGACAACTGAAGCAGTAGACTCAGTAGTAGTAGACTCAATGGAAGTTGTTGATTCTTTGGTTGCTGACTCTGCAGTTGTAGCTGAATAATTTCGATTATTTGGAAAGCGATTAAAAGAAATGAGGAGTGCTGGAATTTATGTCTGGCACTTTTTTTTTGTTTTTGTTTTCAATCTGCGATTTTTTGTTTTCAACCTGCCAATAGCTGTTTTTCAAGGATGTGTCTCAAAAAGACACGCCCCTCCCCAGAGGTTTTCACCTGAGGAGGGGCGTATTTTCGAGACAAAGTTTTTTTATAGAGGTCGATTAAAATTTCTGTTCAGACGGGTAGACGTTTTCCACATAATTGACGAATGCCTGATTACAAAGCCGGACACCGCCCGGGGTGGGATAGTTGCCCGTGAAATACCAGTCGCCGGGGTGGTTGGGGATGGCAGTGTGCAGCCCTTGGATTGACTGGAAGACCATTTCGATGGGCGTGCTGACTTCTTCAGGGCGTAATATCTCGACTATTTTCTGGTTGATTTCCTGTGTCGTGAATGGCTTGTAAATGTCGATGACGGCATTTTCCATTTCCTCTTTTCTCTTTTTCAGCTCTTCTTTGCACCTTTGGTAGGTTTTTTCGATGAGTGGGGTCATGTTGCGCTCTTTGATGAGCTCAATGGTGGCTCTGAATGCGCAAAATTCTTCCAGCCGCGCCATGTCGATGCCGTAATAGTCTGGATAGCGGATTTGCGGAGAGCTGCTGACGACAACTATTTTCTTGGGGTGCAGTCGGTTGAGAATCCTCAAGATGCTTTCCTTGAGCGTAGTTCCTCTAACGATGCTGTCGTCGATGACTACGAGGTTGTCCTGTTCGGGGCGCACGGATTCGTAGGTGATGTCGTAGACGTGTGAGACGAGGTCGTTGCGTGAGTTGCCTTCTGTGATGAAGGTGCGCAGCTTGACGTCTTTCCATGCCACTTTTTCGTTTTTGACGTGCGAGTAGATGATTTTTTCGAGCTCTTCTCTGCTTGGCGTATGTCCTAGGTTGAGTATTTTGTCGATTTTTTGGTCGTTGACATGTTTCTTGATGCCGTCTACCATACCGTAGAATGCCACTTCTGCTGTGTTGGGGATGAATGAGAAGACGGTGTTCTCGATGTCGTTGTCGACAGCCTCTAATATTGATGGGGTCAGTTGTTCGCCCAATTTTTTCCGCTCCATGTAGATGTCCCTGTCGCATCCCCGGCTGAAGTAAATTCGTTCAAACGAGCACGCTTGGCTGTCTTTGGCCGGGATGATTTGTTCGAGGCTGCACGCTCCGTTTCTCTTGACAAGCAGCGCCTGTCCTGGCTGGAGCTCGTTGATTTCTGCGCAGTTCACGTCAAAAGTTGTTTGCAGGACCGGGCGCTCGCTTGCCAGTGCGATGAATTCGTCGTTCTTAAACCAAAATGCAGGCCGGATGCCCCACGGGTCGCGCATGGAGAACATCTCTCCGCTGCCTGTCAGTCCGCATACGACGTAGCCTCCGTCAAAGTCTTCCATGCTGCTTTTGAGCATGTTTGACACAAGGATGTTGTCTTCGATGTACTGGGTGATTTCCAGGTCTTTGAGGCCGTTTTCTTTTGCCTTGACGAAATTCCGCTCCACTTCTCGGTCGAGCCGGTGGCCGATGTATTCAAGCATGATGAAACTGTCGCTGTAGTTGCGCGGGTGTTGTCCTTGCGAAACGATTTTCTTGAACACCTCGTCTATGTTTGTCATGTTGAAGTTGCCGCACAATGCCAAGTTTTTGGCTCTCCAATTGTTGCGCCTGAGGAATGGATGCACGTATGACAGGCCGCTCTTCCCTGTTGTGGAGTATCTCAGGTGTCCCATATACATCTCTCCTGCGAAGGGCAGGAGCGAGATGTTGGTGTCCGACTCGTCGGTTTGTGCGCTGTTGATGTTGTGGTGTATGTCGGCAAAAACTTTCGTGATGGCGTTGGACCCCTCGGCTCTTTCGCGGAACATATAGTCGTTGCCTGCTTCGGATTTCAGCTTTACACAAGCAATTCCGGCTCCTTCTTGTCCGCGATTGTGCTCTTTCTCCATCATCAGATAGAGCTTGTTGAGTCCTACTTTCCACGTCCCGTACTTCTGTTGGTAGTATTCCAATGGTTTCAAGAGGCGTATCATCGCCACACCACATTCATGTTTTAATGGCTCCATTTCATTTTTTTATTTTATCATTGTTGGGAAAAGAGGGCGTGCGGATTGCGCAGCCCTCTTTTTGTCTTTATTCTACTGTAACACTTTTTGCCAGGTTCCTGGGTTGGTCGACGTTTTTCCCTTTGCATACTGCCACATGGTAGGCCAGCATTTGCAGAGGTATGGTGGCAATCAGCGGCTCCAGGCATTCCAGTGTCGATGGGATTTCGATGACTTCGTCTGCAATGTTGCGGATGGTTTGGTCGCCTTCGTTCACCAATGCGATGACCTTGCCCTGTCTTGCCTTGACTTCTTGGATGTTGCTGAGCACTTTTTCGTACATCGCGTTCTGGGTGGCAATGACAACAACCGGCATGTCGGAGTCTATCAGTGCAATGGGGCCGTGTTTCATCTCTGCCGCGGGGTATCCTTCTGCATGGATATAGCTGATTTCCTTGAGTTTCAGTGCGCCTTCGAGGGCAACGGGATAGCTGTATCCACGACCTAGATAGAGGAAATTCTGGGCATAAGTGTACGTTCTGCTCAAATCGGCGATGCGGTCGTTTAGTTTCAAGACCTCCCTCGTCTTTTGAGGCAGCTGACAGAGTTCTTTTACGATTTTCAGGTATTCTTCTTGTTCAATGCTGTTCTTGGCCTGTGCGATAGATAGCGCCAGCATGGTCAGCACGGTCACCTGGCCTGTAAAAGCCTTCGTTGACGCCACTCCAATCTCCGGCCCGACGTGAATGTAGGATCCTGTGTGTGTGGCGCGCGGGATGCTTGACCCGATGGCATTGCAGATGCCGTAGATGAAAGCACCGTTTGCCTTTGCCAGCTCCACTGCGGCGAGGGTGTCGGCGGTCTCTCCGCTTTGCGAGATGGCGATGACGACGTCTTTGTCTGTCACTACCGGGTTGCGGTACCGGAATTCCGATGCGTATTCCACTTCCACGGGGATGCGGCAGAAACTTTCGATGAGCTGTTTGCCGATGAGGCCGGCATGCCATGAGGTGCCGCATGCCACGATGATGAAGCGTTGGGCATTCAGCAGCTTGTCTTTGTTGTCGATGACAGCACTGAGGACCACTTGGTTGGCTTCGATGTTGACGCGCCCGCGCATGCAGTTGTCCAGGCAATTGGGCTGGTCAAATATTTCTTTGAGCATGAAATGGGGGTATCCTCCTTTTTCAATCTGCCCCAAGTCCATGTCTACTTTCTTTATTTCCGGATTGAGCTCTACGTTCAGGATGTTGAAAATCTTCAGTTCCTCGCCGAGTCTTATCACGGCGATGTTTTCGTCTTCCAAGTACACCACCTGGTTGGTGTATTCGATGATGGGCGTGGCATCGGATCCCAGGAAGTATTCGTCCTCTCCTATGCCGATGACTAGGGGGCTCTGCTTTCGGGCTGCAATGATTTGGTTGGGATTTCTCTTGTCCAAGATGGCAATGGCATAGGCACCTATGATTTGGTGCAGTGCCACTTGGACGGCGCTGAGCAGGTCCAATTCTTTTTTGATTTGAATGTATTCAATCAGTTGGACTAGCACTTCGGTGTCTGTGTCAGAACGAAATTGCACGCCTTTCTCCATCAATTTGTTTTTGATGTCGGCGTAATTCTCAATGATTCCGTTGTGTATGATTGCCAAGTTCTCTGACTCTGAATAATGGGGGTGGGCATTGAGCGAGGACGGCTCGCCGTGTGTTGCCCAGCGTGTGTGCGCGATGCCGATGTGCCCGCTGATGTTCTTGCCTTCGCAAAAATTTTCCAACTTAGCAACTTTTCCCTTGGTCTTGTAGACGTTTAAATTGCTTTCATTATTAATAATTGCAACGCCGGCGCTGTCATATCCACGATATTCAAGTCGTTTTAGTCCCTTGATCAGGATGGGAAAGGCTTCGCGTTGTCCTATATATCCAACAATTCCGCACATGTTCTTAAAAAATATTAAGTAGTTTCCATTAATTTCTTAACACATTGACCAATAGCGATGCGAGCGAGGTCGCAATGCTGATGAACGAGAACCACAACGAGGTCGAAGGTCCCAGCTCGGCTCCTTTCTTCTTCACGTTGCTGGGCTCCACATAGACGATGTCGTTCTGTTGCAGATAGTAGTAGGGTGAGTTGAACAGATTGGCATCATTCATGTTGAAACGCACCTGCGTCTTGCTGCCGTCGGCATTTTCGCGGATGAGCAAGATGTTTTTACGCTGTCCGTAGATGGTCATGTCGCCGGCGCTTGCCAGTGCTTCGACAATGCTGATCTTCTCCGTGGCAACGGGTTTTACTCCTGGTGAGTTGACCTCGCCTAGCACGACGATGCGAAAACTGGACATGCGGACGGTAACGATGGGGTTCTCTGTCGCCGAGAGATATGGTCTTATCTTGGATGTGATCAAGTCTTCACATTCGCTTTTGGA
>ONQK01000070.1 GCA_900319895.1 uncultured Prevotella sp.
AGGGTCGCGGGTTCGAGCCCCGTTTACCGCTCAAAAGAAAATCGGTTGGAAAGCGTGCATGCCTTCAACCGATTTTTCTTTTTTCATGAAGGAACATTTTTCATGATGATGCTTGATGCTCTCGGCGCAAAAGGTCGTTGACCGTCTTTACTGGCGTGAAGGTAGTCAAGGGAACTTCGACAAAAACCGTGTTCCAGTTGCTCATCGCACCGTTCCATAGCCCTGGCAGCTCCAAGGCCTTAAGTTCTTTGCCGTCACTGCTTTTCTGGCTGATGAAACCAGTCTGTGGATCCGTAAATTGCAGAAGGTCGAATGACCGACCTTGATAATCGCGCAATGCGCAGACCAGGTCCACGGGATTGAAGTGTGTGCCCTCCCTGAACATTTTCATGTAGCTGGCGTTGGCTTTGTCAATCTGGCTCGATTCCAATATCTGAGGACTGACACTTCCGTCATTGTTATAGGCGAGGAAAGGGCCGCCGCCCGGCTCGCCCGCATTTTTGACCACTCCACATACACGGATAGGGCGGTTGAGTTTGTCTTTCAAGTAGTTTTTCAGCTCTTTTGAATGCTGGGCGAGGCCTGTTTTCTTGCAGCACAGTTGGCTTTCAACGAAATACAACGCCTCCTGCAATAAGTTGTCATCGACTTCTTCCTGGTCGAGCCTTTTCAGGTAATAGAACACCTTGGCTTGAATGTCAATCAGTATTCCAGCCAATATTTCCTTGTAGTCGACGGTGTCAGCCCGTAGCCTGTCGGGGACGATGTTGTCGATGTTTTTGATGAAGACGACGTCGGCATCAATGTCGTTGAGATTTTCAATTAAAGCTCCATGGCCTGCGGGCCTGAACAGCAGTTGTCCTTCTTTTGTACGGAACAGTGTGTTGTCCAGATTGACAGCAATGGTGTCAGTGCTGGATTTTTGTCTTGAATAAGTTATCTCATAGCCGATGTGATTTTTCTCTTCAAATCTTTCACGGCATTCCGCCACTTTTTGCTTGAACAATTCCTCGTGCTCGGGACTAATGGTGAAATGCAGAGTTGCTTTTTGGTGGCAACTGGCATATTGCGCCGCCTCCATCATGTGCTCCTCAATGGGCGTACGTGCCCCGTCAACGTATTGATGGAAGGTCAGCAATGCTTTCGGCAGTTGCCCATACCCCATCCCCTCGTCGGCGAGCAAGTTTTTGAGGACGGTCTTATAGTTGTTCCCCTCCAAAAGTTGCTGGACGCTCTTGCCCTCATTCTTCAAGCAACAGTCGTCCAGTTGCTGAAAAAATGCAAAACAGGTTATGTGCTCAAAAAAAATCTTCTCAAAGTCAGTCTGAGGAGTGTCGTAACCTGCTGACATGAAGGAAAATAAGTCCTTGAACATTCGGCTGGCGGCGCCACTGGCCGGCACGAACTTGACTATCTCGTGATCCTCTTGCCGATAGGCATGCCATTTTTCCTGGAACATTTTTTGCGCTTCCTCCTCGAGCCTCATAATCCCCTCATTGACAGAGGCGGCTTGGTGGATCCTCAAAAACGGGAAACCCGTCTTGAACAGCGCTATCTGTTGGCAAATCTGTTGTTCAGAGATGCCTTTTTCTGCAATTTGTCGTAGGTCTTCTTTTGTTAACATAGGGTTTTATTTTTTGGAAAACAGGACAAATTTACAGACTTTTTGCGGAATATCGAGCTAAATCAAAGAAAAATTGTAATTTTGTATCGCAGAATGATGGCTTTCATCATGTTAATGCCAGTCACAATTATGAATTTACATTTATCTTTCACAGAAGCCCGACAGATGGTTGGCCTGATACAAGACCTGCGGGCTCGGGCGGCCGAATTTGTTGACAAAGATGACGAACGTCATTTGAGGGAGATGATAGGTGGAGCCTTGAAACAGGGACTTGTCCAACGAGACATATTTGACCAGAACCCTGTTCAAAATGCCTTGAAGACAGCATTGTTGGGCATTGATGAAATCGGATTGAAGCACGACAGCATCGTTTCGACATTGCTCTACCCCCATATTCAATGCGACGAGGCGACCTTGCGGCGCATTCGTGGATTTTTTGGGGAGGATGTCGTGAAAATCATCTCCGGATTGTCGCGCATACATGATTTATACAAGAAAAATCCGGTAGTTGAAAGTGAAAATTTCAGGAATTTGCTGCTCTCGTTTGCCGAGGACATGCGTGTCATCCTCATCATGATTGCCAGTCGGGTCAATTTGATGCGGCAAATCCGGGACACCTCCGCCCTGGATGCACAGCGGCAGGTGGCAGAGGAAGCGTCATATTTATACGCTCCTTTGGCACATAAATTGGGGCTCTACAAGTTGAAAAGCGAACTGGAAGACTTGAGCCTGAAATACCTAGAGCACGACGCATACTATTTGATCAAAGAAAAATTGAACGAGACCAAGAAGTCGCGCGATGCTTACATCAAAAGTTTTATCGCCCCAATCCAGGAAAAGCTCGAACAGGCCGGACTGGCCTTTCACATGAAGGGAAGGACAAAGAGCATCCACAGCATCTGGCAAAAAATGAAGAAGCAAAAATGCGGATTCGAGGGCATTTATGACCTGTTTGCCATCCGGATTATATTGGAATCGCCGATGGAGGCCGAAAAAATGCACTGCTGGCAGGTCTACTCGCTCATTACCGACATGTACCAGCCCAACCCGAAACGTTTGCGCGACTGGTTGTCAGTGCCTAAGTCGAATGGCTACGAAAGCCTGCACATCACGGTATTGGGGCCGGAGAACAAGTGGGTGGAAGTGCAAATCAGGACTGCGCGGATGGATGACATCGCCGAGCGCGGGCTGGCAGCACACTGGCGCTATAAGGGCATCAAGGGAGAAAACGGACTGGACGAGTGGCTCAATAGCATCAGGAACGCCTTGGAAACCAGTGACAATTTGCGCATGATTGACCAATTCAAGATGGATTTGTACGAGGATGAAGTCTATGTGTTCACGCCGCGCGGCGATTTGTTCAAGTTCCCAAAAGGCGCCACGGTGCTCGATTTTGCATTCCATGTCCACTCTAACGTGGGCAGTCATTGTGTCGGAGCTAAAATCAACGGGAAAAACGTCTCCATACGCGAAGTGTTGAAGAGCGGCGACCAGGTCGAGATTTTGACTTCCAACGCCCAAAAGCCGAAAATGGACTGGCTCAATATCGTCAAGTCCTCAAGGGCTAAGTCAAAAATACGACTGGCACTGAAAGTCGACCAGGACAAAAATGCCCATTTGGCCAAAGAAATACTGGAACGGCGGTTTAAGAACCGAAAGATAGACATGGACGAGGCATTGATGGCGCAAGTAGTAAAGAAACTGGGCTTCAAGGAAACGTCGGACTTCTATCGCCATATCGCCAGCCAGGCGTTGGATGTGGCCGAGGTGATAGAAAAGTATGTCGAATTGCGAGACAATCTACACCTTGCAACAGAGCATTTGACCCAACAAAGTGTGCAGGACTACACCTTTGCCTTAAAACCAGAAAATGCCTTGCGCCACGACGACGACGTGTTGGTGATCGACCAAAACCTGAAAGACGTCGACTTTGCGTTGGCAAAATGTTGCAATCCCATTTTTGGCGACCCGATTTTCGGGTTCGTCACAGTCAATGGTGGCATAAAAGTGCATCGCGAAAACTGCCCGAATGCCCCTGAGCTGCGCAAACGATTTGGCTATCGTGTCGTCAGGGCCAAGTGGAGCGGAAAGGGCAATGCGCAATATTCGGCTGCAATACGCATCGTCGGCAACGACGACCTGGGCATCCTCAACAATATCACCAACGTCATTTCAAAGGAGGAGCAGCTGACCATCCGGAACATCAATGTCGACAGTCGCGACGGGCTGTTTTGCGGAAATATTGTCGTGAGGCTTGACGCCATCTCCAGGCTCGACGTCTTGTTGAAGAAAATACGCACGATCAAAGGCGTACGGAGCGCAGAGCGCCTTTGAGAACAGTTGCGGAAACGCTGAAAAAAGCGATAGAAGCACCATCGTCGGTCATTCTATCGCTTTTTTCAGCCTCAAGGATGTCTTTTTGCCTCAAAGTACCTTAAATGTCAACTCTTCTTTGCTCGGATGCTTTCCGATGCTCACGAGGGCGCCTGCCTTGACGCTGTTGTCAAGCAACAGCTCACAAAGTCCGTCTTCAACATATTGTTGTATGGCCCGCTTGAGCGGACGGGCGCCAAATTGAATGTCGTAGCCTTTTGAGGCCACAAATTCCTTTGCCTTGTCCGTGATTTGAAGTTCATACCCCATGCCCTTCACCCTCTTGAACAATGAGGAGAGCTCGATGTCCACGATGTTGAGTATCGCCTGCTGGTCAAGCTGGTCGAATGTGATGATTTCGTCAAGACGGTTGAGGAACTCTGGGCTGAAAAGCTTTTTCAACTCCTTCTCCACAACTTTCCGGGCATATTCCTTGCCGCGCTCGTCCATGTCACTCAAAGCACTGACCTCAAACCCAACGCCGCGACCAAACTCCTTCAGCTGGCGGGTTCCTGCGTTGCTGGTCATGATGATGACCGTGTTGCGGAAATCGATGAAACGTCCGTTCCCGTCGGTCAGCCGGCCTTCGTCCAGCACTTGTAGCAGGAGGTTGAATATGTTGCCGTGCGCCTTCTCTATCTCGTCGAGCAAAACGATGGAATAAGGGTGCCTGCGCACGCGCTCCGTCAACTGTCCGCCTTCTTCATAGCCCACATATCCGGGAGGGGCGCCAATAAGCCTGGACACATTGAAGCTCTCGGTGTATTCGCTCATGTCAATGCGGATGAGGGCATCAGCGCTGCCAAACATCTGCTCGGCCAGTTTCTTGGCCAAATAGGTCTTCCCTACTCCCGTCGGCCCTAGGAACATGAATGCGCCGATGGGATGGTTGGGGTCGCGAAGACCGACGCGGTTGCGCTGAATGGCCTTGACCATTTTCTCGATGGCCTTGTCTTGCGCCACCACAGACTTCTTCAGCTCCACATCCATCCCCTTGAGGCGTATGTTCTCGTTCTCTGCCATGCGCTGAACGGGGACGCCCGTCATGGAGGATATTACATCGGCAACGTCTGCGTCGCAGACCTCAACAAGCTCGTGGCTGTCCCCACTGCTCCACTTTTGCTTGAGCTCTTCCAATTCCCTATTGAGCTTCACTTGCCGGTCGCGCCAGCTGGCGGCAAGCTCGTAGCTCTGGTTTTTCACCGCCTCTTGCTTCTTGGCGATGGCCGCCTCGATTTCTTTTTCTTTTTCAAGGATCTCGGGAGGCACGTTCGCATTCTTGAGGTGTAGCCGGGCGCCCACTTCGTCGAGGGCGTCAATCGCTTTGTCGGGAAATGAGCGGTCGGTGATGTAGCGCTCTGTCAGATTGACACATGCGCGCAGCGCCTCGTCCGAATACCTGACATGGTGGTGGGCTTCGTAATGCCCTCGAATGTTTTCCAATATCCTCAAGGTCTCGGCCTTGTCGGTGGGCTCCACCAACACCTTCTGGAACCGCCTTTCCAGCGCACCGTCTTTTTCGATGCTGTTACGGTACTCATCAAGCGTCGTCGCACCGATACATTGTATCGTCCCTCGTGCCAAGGCCGGCTTGAGGATGTTCGCGGCATCCATGCTGCCCGGCGTGCTGCCAGCGCCCACCAAGGTGTGTATCTCGTCGACGAACACTATGATGTCCGGATTTTGCTCCAGCTCTTTGATCAGCGCCTTGATGCGTTCCTCAAATTGTCCACGGTACTTCGTCCCTGCCACGATGGAAGTCATGTCAAGGCTCACCACGCGCTTGTTGTACAGTATGGGGGAGGTCTGGTGCTTGTTGACCAGCTGGGCCAGGCCTTCGACAATGGCACTCTTGCCAACGCCTGGCTCGCCGATGAGAATCGGGTTGTTCTTTTTCCGGCGGCACAATATCTCCATCACACGCTGCATCTCGTTCACCCTTCCCACAACGGGGTCGAGCTTCTCCTCCGCAGCGGCCTTGGTCAGGTCGGTGCTGAAATTGTCCAAGACCGGGGTCTTCGACTTCTTGTCGTCTTTCCCCACCTTTTCAGGCTCTTTTTCCGTGTTGGCAGACCGGCCGAGGCCATCTTCCGGGCCAAAGTCGTCCTCGTCGGACAAGCCGAGCCCGTTGCGCGGGACGATGCTGTTGGGGTGAAGGTCCAGCAAGGCGTCCTCGTAATTCATGTTGTTGGTCTCCAACACCTCCTTAGCGCCATTATTGACCTTGTCGTGCAATATGGCCAGGAAAAGATGCTGTATCTCTACCGTCTGTACGCGTTGCAGGCGGGCCTCCAGAACGGCCAGCTTGAGGATGTTGTCAGCCTTCTCGCTCAAGGTCGGCTCGGCCGTACTCACAGGCATCGACAACATGCTGCTGCGCAACCTGTTCTCCAGCTCCACCTTCATCGAATGGATGTTGATGGCATGGCGGTCAAGCATGTCTTTCACAGCATTGGTCTTGTCGCGAAGTATGCCCAACAACAAGTGCTCGGGGGCCACTTCGGGGCTCGCCAGGCGAAGGGCTTCCTCACGGCTGAAAGCGAGCACCTCGGATATTTTGGGTGAGAATTGATTTGCCATCTCTATACTCTTTTTTAATGGATACATTTCAATGCATATATGCAAATATAATATTTCTACTTAAAAAAAGCAAACAACGTGCCAGTTTTTTTGACCGCCCACACTTCTGACATCCTGTCATTGCCATGACAACATTCGGCGCTGGCATGTCCGCATTCCCTTCCTCTCCCCCACTTTAACTTCCCCCCTCCACCTTCCTTCTTCCATCCCCCTTTTCTTCTCGCTTTTCTGCCATTTCCGTCCCTCCTCCTCCCTGATTTTTCCCCTCCCTCCGCCCTCTTCTTCCCG
>ONQK01000006.1 GCA_900319895.1 uncultured Prevotella sp.
CGTGTAGAGGCGCGTGGCGTTCATTCCCAAAAGCCAGTCGCCGATGGCGCGGCTCAGTCCGGCGAGGTAGAGCGGCTGGTAGTCGTTTTGGTCTTTCAGTTTGGCGAAACCTTCGCGAATGGCCTCGTCGGTCATTGACGAAATCCACAGCCGTTTCACGGGACATTTCGCTCCCGCCTTCTGCATCACCCAACGCTGAATCAGTTCACCTTCTTGTCCCGCGTCGCCGCAGTTGATGATGCTGTCGGCTTGGCTCATGAGTTTTTCTATGACTTTGAATTGCTTGCTGATGCCTTGATTGTCGATGAGCTTGATGCCGAATCTTGTCGGAATCATGGGTAGTGACTCTATGCGCCATCTCTTCCATGCACTGTCGTAGTCGTGCGGCTCTTTCAGCGTACACAAATGGCCGAAAGTCCACGTCACCTGATAGCCGTTACCCTCCATGTAGCCGTCTTTCGACTGCGTGGCTCCGATGATTCGGGCGATGTCGCGGGCGACGCTCGGTTTTTCTGCGATGCAAACAATCATTTTCTGGAGTTTTAGTCATGCAAAAATAGCATTTTTTTATCAGAAATGCTCCATTTTTGCTTCAAAAACTCGGCACCGCCTGTGGAGTTTTGGCTATTGTAGCTTTTCAAGCTCTTCCGACAGCCTCATCCACCGGTCGTTCTCATCGTCAAGTTGCCGCTGTATTTGAGAATATTCCTCAATGAGTTTCATGTTGGAGGCATTTTCCGGCTGGCAGAGCCTTTCGTTCAATGCGTTCAACTGTTTTTCGAGCTCTTCTATTTTCTTTTCGCTCTCTTTTACGCTTTTCTCCGCTTTTGTTATCTTTTTCTGCTGCTCTTTTCGCTCGGCATAGCTCTGTTTGGCTTCTGAGGCATTGGGCTTTTCAACTTCTTTTGTCTTCACGGTGTTTGAGCCTGTCTCCAATTGTTGAAGCGAGCTGATGTTCTTGCTCCTGAGGAAATCGTAAATGCCGCCGAGATGCTCGCGCACTTTCCCGTTGCCGAATTCATAGACTTTGCTCACGAGGCCGTCGAGAAACTCACGGTCGTGGCTCACGATGATGGCCGTGCCGTCGAACTTGCGGATAGCTTCTTTGAGCACGTCCTTGGACTGCATGTCAAGATGGTTGGTCGGCTCGTCGAGAATCAGCAGGTTCACGGGTTGAAGCAGAAGTTTTATCATCGAAAGCCGGCTGCGCTCGCCGCCGCTGAGCACTTTGACGTATTTCTCCGACTCTTCGCCGCCAAACATGAATGCCCCCAGGATGTCTTTGATCCTGAGGCGAGTCTCGCCGCGTGCCACTTGGTCGATGGTCTCGAAAACCGTGAGGGACTCGTCCAGCAGTTGTGCCTGGTTTTGCGCAAAATAGCCGATTTGGATGTTGTGGCCGACTTTCAGGTTGCCTTCAAAGGGGATCTCGTTCATGATACAGCGCACCAGCGTGGTCTTTCCTTCTCCGTTCTTCCCCACAAAAGCCACTTTCTCGCCGCGCTTGATGGTCAGGTTCAGGTTGGAGAAAACGAGATGGTCGCCATAGTGTTTCGACACTTCATCGCAAATCACGGGAAAGTCGCCGCTGCGCTGGCATGGGGGGAATTTGAGGCGCATGGCGGAATTGTCGACCTCGTCAATCTCGATGGGGACAATTTTTGCCAGCTGTTTCACTTTCTGCTGCACTTGGACGGCTTTAGTGGCTTGGTAGCGGAAGCGCTCAATGAAGGCCCTCATCTCTGCCATCTCGCGTTGTTGGTTCTCGTAGGCACGCTGTTGCTGCTCGCGTCTTTCTTTCCTCAAAACAACGTACTCGTCGTATCTTACTTTGTAGTCGATGATTTGTCCACACGAAATTTCCAACGTCCGGTTGGTGACGTGATTGATGAACGCCCGGTCATGGCTGACCAAGACAACGGCCGAACTGCTTTGTGACAAGAATTGTTCGAGCCATTGAATGCTCTCGATGTCAAGATGGTTGGTCGGCTCGTCAAGCAGCAGCACGTCAGGGCGCTGAAGCAGTATCTTCGCCAACTCGATGCGCATGCGCCAGCCGCCGCTGAACTCGTTGGTGGGACGGTCCATGTCGCTCCTGAGGAACCCGAGGCCCAGCAGGGTGCGCTCGATTTCGGCTTCATAGTTCTCGCCGCCCATAATGACAAAGCGCTCATGCTCTTGCGTGAACCGCTCCACCAATGCCAGATATTCTTCGCTCTCGTAGTCGGTGCGCTCGCCGAGCTCACGTTCCAGCTTGTCGATGCGTGTTTTTAGCTTCGTGTTGCTGCTAAAGGCTTTGCGCGCCTCCTCCCTGACGGTGGTGTCGTCTTTGAGCACCATCACTTGTGGCAAATAGCCGACGGTGGTTGAACTCGGGATGGCAACTTGTCCACTTGTGGGCTGCTGTATGCCGCATAGGATTTTGAGCAGGGTGGACTTCCCGGCTCCGTTTTTGCCCACCAACGCGATGCGGTCGCGGTCGTTGATCACGAAGCTGGCCTTTGAAAATAGCGGTTTTACGCCGAATTCTACTGTCAGGTTTTCTATTGAAATCATGTGAGTCTGCTTTCTTTGATTAGTCAATTTTTGGGGTGTCAAAGGATAAGTCCCCGTTGAACATGTACGATTGTGGCAAGAACAATGCAGTGACGAGCACGAGATATTCGGGCAGTTCGTTTCCCCTTGCCCATTTGAGGTCGATGCCAAGCAGCGAGGTCGCCGTCTTGCCAATGTCAAAACCAAACGACTCGAGCGAGTGGCGCATGCGTTCGGGATGCCGGCACATCTTGCCTTCGAGGCGGGCGCAGGGCGTGTCGCCGCATAAGAAGCAGTTGGCACTGATGAACGAGTAGCTGCCCGGGTATTGAGCCTCCCATTTTTCGTGTTGTCGCTGCATGACTTTTCCCGCGTAGCGCATGGCATCGTTTGATATTTGATTGCGCTCTTGTGCTGTTGGGTACACTTGTTGCAGCGTTTTTTCAAACGTAATTTTCGTGCCGATAATCACGACGGTTTCGTATTGCTCCACGCGTTTTTCTACGTCAAAGTCGTATGGCGGGCATGACCATCGTCTCCCATACTGCCCGCATTGCGCGCAATAGCTCGTGAAACGTGCAGTGTCACGATAGTCGCGCACATACTCGGCTCGTGGAAGTGCAGTAGTCAAATGTGTCAGTGAAAAATGTGCCTTGTCCATTTTGTCTGCTTTTTCGGATGCAAAGTTACACATTTTCATTGGTAAAAACGGCGCATCATAGGCTTTTCTCATGATTTTCTGCCTGTTTTTGAGTCTCCGGATGCATTGAAAACTGTTTCTAGGCAAGAAAAAACTGCCCTGTTCGTTTTGAAACAACAGGGCAGTTGACGATAAAAAAGCAGTGGTCGAATGATGCCTGTGCCTTTTTCGTTTATCTTACAATTTTTTTGCCGTTGATGACATAAATGCCTTTGGGCAATTGATTCAAATCTAATTTGCCGTTGACGGCGGCGATTCTTCCCACTTTTGTGCCATTGAGATGATAAACCGCGGCATCGGTTGCCTCCGTCGCTTCAACCTTCTGCACGCCGGTGGGCTGGTTCTGTGCCGCCATGATGTCGATTTGCCTAGGCAGGGCATTTGCATTGAGCTTTGATTGCATGTAGGCCCTGAAAGGTCTCACCTTCTCGCTTGTTGGGACGAAGTTTACGCCGTCTGCCGAGAGCAGGTAGCTCTTTTCTGCCGAAAGGCTCAGGGTGGTGCCGACGAAACGGTAGCTGTGGGCGCTCATTTGCATGCTCGAGCTCTTTTCAACCAAAGTGTTTTGAGCGGAGAATGTGATTTCTTGGCCCACGAGCCCCTTTCCTGTGCCCCATGAGGCCGACGGAACGGCAATCAGGTAGGGTATGTTCGCCTCAAAATAGGGCGCTGGCACGAAGCTGGCGGTGGCGTGGTCGATTGCCTCGTCAAAAATGGCTAGCCAGAAGTCTTTTTCAGCCTCTTCTTCCGACTTGTTCCAGTCGATTGGCGCGCCCGCAGCAGTGATTGTTGATGGAGTGAACGGCAATACGATGCTTTCCCAGCCGTCGTTCTCGCTTCTGCCGATTTGTGGGATGCGGGAATATTCAATGTTTTCAGTGAGGAAGTCGGCCGGGTTGTAGAAGTCATGGCCGTCGGTCAATACAATGTTTTTCGCCCTCTTGTTTTTGATGACGTTGCATTTGCTGAGGCTGTTGGGGACGGTTTGGTCATTGCCGAAGAAGTACAGTGTGTTGGGGTTGTTGTTCGGCGTGATGTTGGTGGGTGTTGTGCCTTCGAAATCCACCGCTACCACGTTGTTGTCTATCTTAATGTTGTTCACCGGAGCCATGCACTTGGTCGTGCCGTCTGAGAGCCAGGTCATGACCCCTCTTTCAACCAAGAGAGTCGAGGCCTGCTGAATCTTGGTGTTGTTGGGATAGTACGCGGCAATGATGTATCGTTTCCCATACGTCAAGTCTGTAAACTCGAAAGGAACGGAAATGGTCTCTCCTGGCTCTGCCATAACTGCCGTCGTCGATTTTTTGAGGCTTGAATAGTTCGTGTTTTCCGTGTTTTGCTGGAACAGCCATATGATGATGTTTTTGCCGTAAGTCGCTGTTGAATTGTTCTTCAAATTCATAGTTCCTTTGATCTTGTTTCCGTATATGACGCTGTTATTGTTGTTGTCGTAAGCGACTGAAACATAAGCCATTTGGTCGGTGGACGATGCCGTGGAGGAAATCCTCACGCTGGTTTGGCCGACGACACGTTTCCCGGCCTTGTCTGTCGCAATCCAGATGTTGTGGTTGCCGTTGTATTGAGGTGTGAAAGAGAAAGAAATGTCCAATGTCCTGTTTTTACCCACTGCAACGTCATGTTCGGCAATGTTCTCGCCTTTTTCGTTTGTCGTGCTGGCAAAAAGATACAGCGGCCCATTGTATTCCTCGCCGTCGTTGCGCAAGACGAGATTGATCAGATGCTCGGTGTTGGCAGACTTGCTGCCTGTCACTTGGATGTCTTCCAACACAAAGTCACAATTGTCGCGCGGCAACGACAAGCTCACTTTGCCTTTGCTGTCTGCCTTTGCGATGATGTAAGATGTGTTTTCGTTGCCACAAATCATCCAGTCCCTTGATGTTATCGTGGAACATATCATGTAGATTTTGTAAGTCCCTTCGCTCAGACCCCTGATGTTGTATGTGGGCTTGATGTTGTAGTTTTGTCCCAAGCCATCTATCCTGTGGTTGAAGAGCGTGATCAGTTCGTGGTTCTCGTTGAAATAGCCAAGACCGTAGTTGTAGGAAGAGATGTCGGGGTTGGCGCTGTTTAAAAATTTGACTTCGAGGTAGTCGCCCTCAATTGTCAGCACCTTTGCGCTCAATGGCAAAACCTGCTCTTCCAACATCATGCCCTTGTTCGGGGCAATCCCTACCACGGCTCCTTGGCTGCTGCCATAGCCGTCGGTCGTTGAGCTGGCACCGATGCCGCTCGTATTTGAAGGGTTCAATGTCGAGATGAGAAAATAGCCGTCGCTTGAGCCGCCCCAGCCCCAGTTGACATGGTAGAGCTCGTCGCCGTCGAACCCGTCGATTACAAAAGCGTGGCCGCCGCCGGTGGAATATCCTGAATACAAGACGGGCCGGCCGTTTTGCAGTTCGTCATACAAAATATTGTCCCATTCGTCAATCGTATAGTCGGTGCGTTCCAAGTATCGCGTCTGGCCATCGTAGTTAAAATAGCGTTTCAAAGCCGTTGCAACTTGCCTTGAAGAGGTGCCGGAAGAGGCGCCGTAGCGCATGGTCACTGATGTGCCGCAATATAGCATCAGCGTGGCAACGGCATTCTTCTGCTGACTCGTCGTGGCAACGGAATAGTCGTCTACCATGTTGCCCCAGTCAAGTGCAGAAGCTGCGGGGATGCCTTTCATCTGTAATGTCAACGAGTCGGATTGTGCATAAATACGGCTGTTGTTATTGCTGGTGGTGGTGTATGAAGGAATGGGGTTTGAGGTGGCGCTGGGCCAGCGGTGATAATACATCACCTGGGCCATTGCCGTAGCCACACAGCCTGTCGCGCAACGGTAGGTGGTCGCACTGCCTACGTTCTTGTAGGTAGGGCAAAGATTGTTGTAAGGTGCATTCTGGTTCCATTTAGAGGTGATGAGTGGGGCCACGGAGCGTTTGGCTTTTGAGGTCATCCTTCTGGAGGGGGATTTTTTAACGCCTTGTCTGTCCATCTCTTTCATCTCGTCGACATAGCCCTGAAACCAGGCTTGCAGGTTCGCAGGCATTTGCTGGATGTCAAGGCGACCAGTGTCTGAATAGCCCAAAATCCGGGGCGTACGGTCATCACCCGACACGACGACAAAACCGTTGTCGTTGCCTGTATTGAAAACGTAATAAAAAGCAGCGTCTGCTGTTGAAGACTGCATGCGGCGTGCCCCGACCTGCCGTTTCGATAAGCTCACTTGTGTTTTCCCGCGTGCTCTCAAAAATTCATTTGCCGTCTTTAATGCCTCTTGGTGTGAGACTGGATTTGCAAACAAACCTAAACTGCTGGATAGCACAACAGCCATAAGGTAGTACAGTTTTTTCATTTTAAATAGGTTATTAGGATTAATAAAATATAATAAGTATCATTTCTTCTGCAAAGATAGGAAATTAAAATGAATTTTAACAAAATTTTATCTTAAAATTAGGAAAATCCCCGACATTTCACAATGCCAGGGATTTTCGGCTTTAAAATAGCTCTAGTAAATAAAATGAATAAAAATTCTTTTCTGCCAGCCTGCCGGTGGAGTGGCTCTTGTCGTAAAATGCCGTGTGGACCTTCGTCTTGAGGTTCCGCCGTGGGCTGCCGTTGAGGTGCTGCGGGGGTACGTGAGGTGGCGCTGCGGCGCGCCGTTCTCCGTGTCGCATGCCGGCTCGCCCTGTA
>ONQK01000135.1 GCA_900319895.1 uncultured Prevotella sp.
ATGTTTGTTTTGCAGTGCAAAGGTACACAAAGTTTCCGAACTATCAAAACTTTTCGTGTTTTTTTTAGACCTTGGACTGATTTCTTTGCCTTTCTGCTCCTTTTTTCCTTTGTTTTGACTACTTTTTGGCTTTTAGTTCAGCAATGGTTGCTTTTAAAGCTGCGATTTTTTCCTCAGCGTCGCTCTGTTTTTTACGTTCCAAGGCCACGACAGCTTCTGGTGCGTTGGCAACAAACCGTTCGTTCTCCAATTTTTTCTTTACACCCAACAAGAAACCCTCAAGGTGCTTCAATTGCGCTTCAGCCTTTTCAATTTCGGCATCAACGTCTATCAGGCTTCCGAGAGGTATGGCGTATTCGTCTGTACCTATCATGAATGGTGCAGCATCGGAAGGCTTTTCAGACTTGATTTCAATGGCTTGGAGGTTGGCCATTTTGCATACCACCTCATCAAATTTTGCATAGTTGTTGTTACCGATGGCATGAAGTGTCAGTGGCTCTTTTGGGGAGAGATTTTTTTGGCTGCGCACCATTCTGATGTTGCTTACGATTTGTTTTACGTTTTCTATTTCGCTGCAAAGTGTTTGTTCTCCATTTGCAGGTGCTTCAATCGTCAGTTTTTCACACATGATGCTTTCCCCTTCTTTCCGTTCTTCCAGTGCCTGCCACAGCTCTTCTGTGATGAATGGCATGAACGGGTGGAGCATTTTCAGCAATGTGTCGAAAAATTTCAATGTCGTCTCGTAGCTTTCTCTGTCAATGGGCGATCCATAGGCTGGCTTTATCATTTCCAGGTACCAGCTGGAAAATTCATCCCAGAAGAGTTTGTACACAACCATCAAGGCTTCGCTGATGCGGTATTTGGCGAACAAGTCGTTTAGCTCTTCGTTGGCGATTTTAAGTTTTGCCTTGAACCATTCAATTGCAATTTGGTTGGTTTTCGGCAGTTCAGCCTCGTCTACTTCCCATCCTTTTACCAATCGGAAGGCGTTCCAGATTTTGTTGTTGAAGTTCCGCCCCTGTTCACAGAGTGTTTCATCGAAAGGGATGTCGTTGCCGGCTGGTGCAGATAGCATCATGCCCATTCTGACCCCATCGGCTCCGTATTTGTCGATTAATTCGATTGGGTCGGGTGAGTTGCCCAGCGATTTTGACATCTTTCTACCCAGTTTGTCGCGTACGATACCTGTAAAATATACATGTTTGAACGGCATGTCGCCCTTGTATTCATAGCCTGCCATAATCATTCTGGCCACCCAGAAAAAGATGATGTCCGGTCCTGTTACCAAGTCGCAAGTCGGATAGTAATAGTTCAGTTCCTCATTGCCTGGGCAATTGATGCCGTCGAAGACCGAAATGGGCCACAGCCATGATGAGAACCATGTGTCAAGGCAGTCTTCGTCTTGTACGAGGTCGTCAAGTTGCAGATTGTTGTTTCCTGTTTTTTCTTGTGCGATTTTCAGCGCTTCTTCCTTGGTTGGCGCGACGAAAACCTCATTGTTATAGTAATAAGCAGGAATTTGATGCCCCCACCATAATTGTCGGCTGATGCACCAGTCTTTGATGTTTTCAAGCCAGTGTCTGTAAGTGTTTTTGTATTTTGTCGGATAGAACTTGATGTCGTCAGCCATGACTGGCGGCAGTGCCATTTCTGCAAAATGTTTCATCGACAAGAACCACTGTGTCGAGAGTTTGGGCTCGATGGGTACATGTGTGCGCTCGGAATAGCCCACTTTATTGTTGTAATCTTCAACTTTTTCGAGTAGTCCTGCGTTTTCGAGGTCTTTGACGATGACTTTTCTCACTTCCATCCTGTCCATGCCGACGTATCTGCCGGCCGCTTCTGCCAGTGTGCCGTCGTCATTGAAGATGTCAATGGATTCTAGTTGGTGTTTAATGCCTAGGGTATGGTCGTTGATGTCGTGTGCCGGTGTGACTTTCAGGCATCCGGTTCCAAATTCAATGTCCACATATTCGTCTTCGATGACGGGAACTTCTCTCCCCACCAATGGAACGACAACGTGTTTCCCGTGTAGCCATTGGTTTTTGGGGTCGTTGGGGTTGATGCACATGGCGGTGTCGCCCATGATGGTCTCGGGGCGTGTTGTTGCCACGATGGCATATTTTTCAGGTTCTTCGGCGACGTGGTAGCGCAAATAATACAGTTTAGAGTGTTCCTCTTTGTAGACCACTTCCTCGTCGGAGAGCGCCGTCTTAGCTTTGGGGTCCCAGTTGACCATGCGCGCGCCACGGTAAATGAGCCCTTTTTCGTACAGGTCACAGAATACTTTGATGACACTTTTTGAGCGTGTCTCATCCATCGTGAATGCAGTGCGGCTCCAATCGCAGCTGGCACCCAGCCGTTGCAGTTGCTTGAGTATGATGCCTCCGTGCTCGTGTGTCCAGTCCCATGCGTGTTGGAGGAATTCTTCGCGCGTAAGGTCTGTTTTTTGTATGCCTTGTTCGGCAAGTTTGTTGACCACTTTCGCTTCTGTCGCTATTGACGCATGGTCGGTTCCCGGCACCCAGCACGCATTTTTACCTTCCATCCGCGCACGTCGTACGAGTATGTCTTGAATGGTGTTGTTGAGCATGTGCCCCATGTGTAGCACGCCGGTGACGTTTGGTGGCGGTATTACCATTGTATAGGGTTGGCGACTGTCGGGCTTTGAGTTGAATAGATTGTGCCCAAGCCAATATTGGTACCATTTTGATTCGACGTTTTGTGGGTCGTATTTGCTTGCCAGTTCCATAATCTATATAGTTTTTTTATTGTTCATTTTTTTGATAAAGCGTTGCAAAGATACGAAAAATTAGGCAAAAAAGGGGTGTTTTTCACAAGATTTGCCTCAAATTTCTAGGATGTTGTTCTCTTTCATGTTTTTTTCTATTCGTTTGGCTATGTTTTTCAGCCAATATTTGTGTGTGGCTATAAGAATAAGCCCCAGGCTTCCGATAATGAGATTGGCAATGCCGGCACCCAAGACAGCGTGTAGGGTTGTGATGGAAATGCTGGGCAGGATGATGGCTGCCGAGGTAATGATGATTTTCATGTAAGACGGTGTGGTGCTTGTGCTGCCGACGAGTCGTGTGTTGAGCGGAGCTGCCACGCGGTTGTACGGGGCTGCTTGGAGTAGCAGGGCATGCTGGATGCCTGCGATGCATAGAATGTCTGCGACAAGTGTCGTTCCGCTCAGCTTGTTCAGGAAAATTGTGGGTATGAACATGCCTGCCGGGATGAGAATCAGTATGGTGTACAGATAATATTTTGCCTTGAGTATATGGTAGATGGCTTCGGGAATGGTATGGAAGCAGTTGATGTATTTATACTCGAAAGAGGGGGTCTGGGACAGGAGCATGATGGAGAAGATGCTCAAAATATAGATGTCCCAAAAGACTGAGGAATAGTTTGAGCTGTAAATGTCTGTGAATGCTTTGAGCAAGCCAAAAACAATGGCGATGATGAGACCGTAGATGAACGATTTGCGTGGATTTTTGTTGCGGAACAGGCTTTTTATCTCCAGTTGCATGAAATCCCCTGTAATGCCATAGCGTCCTAATATGCCGAAATTCACTAGCATTTTATCGTTGTCTTCTTGTCTTTTCTCGTCTTGGTCCATTGCTGTGCGCACTACGAATCTGTTGACGAAAAACAGCAGGAAAATTGCGGCCGCGGCGGCCAGCAGAGGGGCGAGGCTGTGGTCGTTAATGGCATTGCCGATGGCTGCGTAGCGCGTGAGCAGATTTTCCAGGCCGGGATTTTCGCCTATATAAGTAGGTGTTGCCATCATGCCGAACACTGCTATGGGCAAGACCCACCATGCGACGCTGCGGTTGATGAGTGTGCGCGTACAGACATAGAACATGCTTGAAGCGAGGATTGTCAAGTGGAGAGTGAGGACGAACAGTAATGCTGCCAGAAAGTCGTATTGGAAAAGGATGGACATCAGCGCGTAAGGAACGGTGAGCGACAGCCAGATGAGATTGCTCAAACTGAAAAGCTCGCGGAGGATAAAGGCATCGATACAGCTGTTTTTGCTGATGGGCAAGAGGGTGTAGGGTTTTATCAGTTGTGGTGGCGTTTGTTTGATGAACAGCCGAAGGGAAAAGTCGACAAGTAGCATAAACGGCAGCATGCCGAACATCAGTTCTGCGGCGGAAATCGAGATGTCGCTACTATTTGCCGCCAGTGCCAGCATGATGGCAAAGAAGATGAGGTAGCCGATGGTGCCTGCAATGATGATGCCTGCAAATATTTTACCTTTGAGGTTGTCCTGGCGTAGGATACTACGTTGTTCGGCGAGCCTCTGGTGTTTGAAAATTGTCTTGAGAACGTCGAAATAGTTCATCGTAAATCAATAATTTCAGCGGATGGATATTGTTTGGCATCAAACTTGAAAAGGGCGGCCGATAGGTTCTTGGCCTTGAAGTCGCTGATGCTGATGTTGGTCCAGTTGTTGTTTCTTTGCCTCATCTTGATCTGCAAGGGGATGTATGTCGTCTTGCTGATGGTTATACATGCCTCTGGCCAATGGCTTTGGGCATTTTGGGCCTTCAGGTTGATGATGTAATTGCCTTTCTTGTCTTTTTTCATGCTGTAGGTGTAGCCCTTTTTATAGAGTGACACGAAGGCGTAAGGATTCATCGTGCCCTGCTGCTGGGCAGTTGGCGTGGTGAGGTTTACCTCATCGGCATTTTTGAGGTATGTCCATTGCGTCTTTCCGTCAAACCACATGAGTGCCTCCGGGGTCGTAATCCTAAACATCTTGCCTTTGAGCAGTATTTCTCCGGAGGTTTTACCCTGTTTTTCTACTTCTATGGTGAACTTGGCCGTCGTTCCGCTTTTTTTGCAGACGGTGGCGGCTGTCTTATCTAGAATTTGTCGGATTTGTTGCTGTGTCTGTGCTTCAATTGCCGTGGCCTGAGCAAAAATCAGGCACCATATAAAGATTATTTTTTTCATTGTGCTGAAGATTTGAGTTGTTTGAGTTTGTCGTCAAGTGTGTTTTCGTCTTGGATAAGTACTTGTCTTGGCTTCCCGCCTTGGGCTGCTCCTACGATTCCTGCTGCTTCGAGCTGGTCCATCAATCTCCCCGCGCGGTTGAAGCCAATGGAGTAGCGGCGCTGTATCCAGCTGGTGCTTCCTTGCTGAGACTGGACGACGGCATGTGCGACTTCCTCAAAGAGTGAGTCGAAGGAGTGCGCCTCCATGCTGGCCGCCTCGCCATTGGAACTTTCTTCTACGGCTGGTACGGGCAGGGCCAGCGGCTCGCTCGGGCCTGATTGTTTTTCAATGAATGTGCAAATGTTTTCGACTTCTGGCGTGTCGACGAAAGCGCACTGCACGCGCTCGGGCTCGTTGCCTTTGTAGAAAAGCATGTCGCCGCGTCCAATCAACTGGTTGGCTCCTGGGCGGTCGAGGATGGTCCGGGAGTCGATCATGGAGATTACCCGGAAGGCGATTCGCCCGGGGAAGTTTGCTTTGATGGTGCCGGTGATGATGTTGGCAGTAGGGCGTTGTGTGGCGATAATCATGTGGATGCCGACGGCGCGTGCCTTTTGGGCGATACGTGTGATAGGCAGCTCGATTTCTTTTCCCACTTGCATGATGAGGTCGCCATACTCGTCGATGACAACAACGATGTAGGGCATGTATTGGTGCCCGTCCGTGAGCCGGAGCTGCCGCTTGATCAGTTTCTCGTTGTACGACTTGATGTCCCTCACATTGGCCTTGGTGAGCAGTGTATAGCGGTCGTCCATCAGTGTACAAAGGCTTTTCAGCGTATAAACTGCTTTGTTGACATCTGTGATGATGGGTTTGTCTATATTCTCGTTAACGGATGCCATGAAATGGTCGGAAATGGGCGAGTAAATGTTGAATTCGACTTGTTTAGGGTCTATGAGCACAAATTTGAGCTCGTTGGGGTGTTTTTTGTACAACAGTGAGGTGATGATGGCATTTAGCCCGACCGATTTTCCTTGCCCGGTGGCTCCGGCCACCAACAAGTGCGGAATTTTTGCCAAGTCTTCGATGTAAACTTCATTGGTGATGGTCTTTCCCAGTGCTATGGGCAACTCCATCGTGGTTTCCTGAAATTTCTTGGAGTTCAAAATGCTTTTCATGGAAACAATGTTTGCCTTTTTGTTGGGCACTTCAATGCCGATGGTCCCTTTGCCGGGAATAGGGGCAATGATGCGGATGCCGATGGCTGCTAGGCTGAGCGCAATGTCTTCTTCCAAATTCTTGATCTTGGATATTCGGATGCCGGGCGCTGGTGTTATCTCATAAAGTGTGATGGTGGGGCCGACCGTGGCTTTAATGGAGTTGATTTCTACGCCGAAGTTGTTCAAAACTTCTACAATGCGGTTCTTGTTTTCGGTCTGCTCCTGCATGTCGATGAACGGCTTTCCGTCGGTTTCGTAGGACTTCAGCAGGTCGAGCGTCGGATATTTGTACCGTGTAAAGGGTTCTTTGGGGTTGATGGGTGTGTTGAGGTCTTCTGAGTTGTTGACCGTGTTGCTGGAGGCTTTCGGGCCTTCTTCGCCGATGGTGATTTCCATCTCTGTCCCTTTGTCGTCCAAAGTAACGGCAAGTGGCGGTTGGTTCTCGGATTCAATGGCTTCCGCCTCTTCCCTTTGACATTCCACTTCAAAATCTCTTTCCTGGTTCATTGGCCCAGGGGCTTCTTCTGTCATTTCAGTCGCAACCGTTGGATCCTCTTTGGTCAGGCTGTTGGTCACTACAAATTTTACTTTGTTGAGGTATCTCACCGGATTCAGCATCTTTCGGAATACTCGAATGGTCTCGTTGCTGAGGTAGGTGAGAAAAGCCAATGCCGTTATTAACAAGATGCCGACGAGTCCGGGCGTCCCGGCCACGTTTTCCAGCCATTGGGAGGCAAACAGCCCATGGTCGCCGCCTGGATTGAAGATTTCGTCTCCGCTAATGTCTTTGAAAAAGCTAGCCAGTGCGACGGAGCTCCAGACCATGACGACGCTCATCCCGAAAAATGCTTTCCAAAGGTTGATGTTATAGACCTTTAGCATCCGTAGTCCGCTTAAAATCATGAAGACAGGTATGATGAACGCTGCCAGTCCGAAGCATTGCTTGATGAGGAAATGTGCCGTTAGTGCGCCCAAAGAGCCACAGGTGTTGGCAAATTCCCGTCCTTTGTTCTCCCATTCGCCCGGCCTGTAGTCCATGACGAGGCTTTGGTCGAGTTTTCCAGTGGTGAAATATGAGACGAAAGCAATGATGATAACTACGGCCAAAATCAGGAGCAGGAATCCAGCCACTCCGTTGACTTTTTCGTTTTTTAAAAAAAAATTTGCTCCTAGGGTTTCTATATATGATTTTCCTTTGTCTTTTCCTTTGTTTCTTTTCTTAGGCATAATATTTACTTAAAGATTTTACTGCAAAAATAACGGAATTTTATCAGAAACGTTTACAAATTAAGAACTTTTTTCTATTTTTGCATATTCTTTTTAGCTTGATGGCTCATGAAACCGATTTATAGTCGATATGACAAGAAAAAAATAGCGGCTTTGCCTCGTGTTGTGTTCGAGGGGAAAATTCATGTCGTGTATACGAAAAATGAGGCTCAAAAGGCTGTGGATTTTCTGTTGGGGCAAAAGGTGGTGGGCATTGACACGGAGACAAGGCCCACCTTTAAGAAAGGACGAACCAACTTGGTCGCCTTGCTGCAAGTGTCTACTGAAAACCTCTGTTTTTTGTTCCGTTTGACACGAGAAGAAGTCATTCCTTATGTTGTGCAATTGCTTGAAAGTCAGGATGTTCTGAAGGTCGGGCTGTCTTTGTCCGACGATTTTTTGTCGCTCCGTCGCCGTTTTGACTTTGAGGGTGGTGCGTTTTTCGACCTACAAAAGCATTTTTGTGAAATCGGGATTAAAGACATGGCGTTGCAGAAACTTTATGCCAATGTCTTCGGCATGCGCATAACCAAAGGGCAGCAGATGTCCAACTGGGAGGCGGAAATCTTGACCGACTCGCAGAAACTATATGCGGCAACGGATGCATGGGCGTGCCTGCGCCTATACCATGAACTGCAGCGGCTGAAGTCGGAGTGTGATTTTGAATTGATACATAATGAATATGAAGAAAATATACTTGAAGAGAGGTAAGGAAGAAAGCTTGAAGCGATTTCACCCATGGCTGTTCTCAGGTGCAATTGACCGAATGGACGACGGAGTGGCCGAAGGAGAGGCCGTGAGTGTGGTGGATGGCGGCGGTCAAGTCGTCGGCGTAGGCTATTACCAGGTCGGGACCATTGCCGTGAGGATGCTTGCGTTTGAGCAGCGCGAGATTGACATGGCATTTTTTGAGGAAAAGCTTGCCTCGGCATTGCAGATGCGCAAGTTGATAGGTGTTGCCGATGCTAATGATAACAATGTCTACCGCCTGGTGCATGGCGAGGGCGACGGGCTGCCCGGGCTTGTCGTTGACATCTATGGCGAGACGGCGGTCGTGCAGGCGCATTGCGTCGGCATGCATCATGCACGGAAGATGGTGGCACGGGCACTCGTACAGGTGATGGATGGACGGGTCAGCCATGTTTACTATAAAAGCGAAACAACATTGCCCTACAAAGCCGACGTGGAGGCGGAGAATGGCTTCCTCGAAGGAAAAAGCTTTGAGGATGTGGCCAGGGAGAACGGATTGCTTTTTCATATTGACTGGCTAAAAGGACAGAAGACGGGATTTTTCGTCGACCAACGTGACAACCGCAGCTTGCTCGAAACTTATGCACGAGGCAAAAAAGTCTTGAACATGTTCTGCTACACCGGCGGCTTTTCTGTTTATGCCATGAGAGGAAACGCCGAGTTGGTGCATTCGGTGGACAGTAGCGCCAAGGCGATTGAGTTGACCAACCAAAATGTTGAACTGAACTTTAAAGGCGACCTGCG
>ONQK01000090.1 GCA_900319895.1 uncultured Prevotella sp.
GGCTTTCTACTATGACAAGATTTTTTGACATTCCATCTAAATTTTAAATTCAGTGCGCAAATGTAAAAAACTTTTTTTATTATACCTTCTTTATATAGTGATTATTTTTTAAATTTTAATATTTTTTAAATCTTATTTTGGTTGTTTAAGCTTTTTGGGAGGATTTTATGGTTATTTTTGGCTATGTTGGCTTCAAATGTTGGCTGATGAGGGGGAAATGTTAATTAAACTGAATAAAAACAGGGAGTATTAGGAGGATTTGAACAATATTTGTAATTTTGCATCCAATTTTTTAAATCTAATTAATCATTTAAGTAAGATGAGTAAATTAAACATCACTTGTTTAGCGTTTTTGCTGGGCATAACGACGGTCTCGTTTGCCGGCGGTATTCTAACCAACACCAATCAGAGCATCCATTTCAACCGAATGTTTGCCCGTGAGGGCACCATAGGCATTGACGGCGTGTATAGCAATCCGGCGGGTGTGGCTTTCATGGGCAGCGGCTGGCATCTGTCTGTCAATAACCAAAGTGCTTTCCAGACGCGCACCATCCGAAGCGGCATGCAGGTTTTAGGACTTGACGGGACGCCCTTCCATGTACCCATGAGCATGTTTGGCGGCGACGAAAATGGCGTGAAAACTTTCAAGGGAGAGGCTTCTGCGCCCATCGTGCCGTCAATCCAGGTGGCTTATAACCGTGAAAAATGGGGCTTCCAGGCAAGTTTTGCTGTCGTGGGAGGAGGCGGAAAGGCTACTTTTAATAAAGGCTTGGGGTCTTTTGAGCGTACGGTATCTCTTATTCCAATGATGCTTAACGGCATGGGATTGAGGTCGGAGACACCGGGCTACTCGGTCAGCAGCTACCTCAATGGTCAGCAATTTATTTATGGCCTGCAACTTGGGACGACATATAGAATCAATGACAATTTGGCGGTTTATGGCGGCGCGCGATTCAATTACATCGCCAACAAATATGAAGGGCGTATCAGCAACATCACGGCTAACATCCTTGGGAAGGACGAAAATCTGTACGACTACTTTGGCATGCTTGAAACCCGTTATGCGGGCACGCCGATGGGCGAAAAGATTTCCAATGCCCGAATGATGGTGGCCGATAAATATTTGGACTGTACGCAAAGAGGGTGGTGCATCGCCCCGGTGATTGGTATCGACTGGAAATACAATAACCTGAACATTGGCGCGCGCTATGAGTTCACCACTAAATTCAACATTGAGAACAAGACAAAGCGCGACGACACGGGGATGTTTGCCGACGGCGTAAACACCCCTGGCGACCTGCCCGGGATTTTTACCGTCGGTGTGCAGTATGAGTTCATGCCAAGCCTGCGGGCAAGCCTAGGCTACCATTACTTTTTCGACAAGTCGGCGCGCATGGCCAATGACAAGCAGAAATTGCTCAAGAGCAATACGCAGGAGTTCCTGGCTGGAGTAGAGTACGACATCAATGACATTGTCCAGGTGAGCATCGGTGGCCAGAAGACCCATTACGGGCTTGGCGATGGCGCATTTTTGAACGACATGAGTTTTGTCACTAGCAGCTATTCAGTTGGCTTTGGTGCTGGCGTGAAGGTGGCAAAGAATATGCAGCTCAACTTGGCGTATTTTTGGACGATGTACGACACGTTCAAAAAGTCGGGAAATCAGACCATGGAATTGGCTGGACAGCAGTTGCAAACTGTTTGCACCGATGAGTTCACGCGTACCAACAAGGTGTTTGGCATAGGTTTGGATATTGATTTCTAGGCATTCGCGACTGTTTTTTGAACAATTATGTTTTGTGGATAAGAAGACGACAGGTGTAAAAATGCCTGTCGCCTTGTTTTTTTATGGGCAAAAGGAGTTGAAATGCCTAGGTGGGGTCGACGTCGTAATAGATTTGAAGGGTGGCATAGCGGCGGTCGGACATCAGTGATGCTTCTGCACTTTGGAGAATCTCCTTGACTCGGCTTGGCGAGAGGGTGTTCTCGATCTTGACCACGATTTTGCGGATGCTATGGTCGTTGACCATGGCTACGGCAGGCTTGTCCGGCCCCAGGATCCTGCTGCCCAATTGTTTGACGAGTAAGTTGCCCAGTGTCATGGCGGCGCTGTCGGTAAGCCGGTCGTTGCGATGGCGGAGATAGATGTAGATTAAGCGATGAAAAGGTGGGTAATGAAACATTTGGCGCTCTTCGAAAAGAGAGGTGTAGAAGCCAGCTGTGTCGCCGATTGCCATTTGCTTGACCACGGGCAAATCTTTGCTCTTGGTTTGCAGCAGCACCAGGCCGCTGCCATCTTTTCTGCCTGCCCTTCCGCTCACTTGCGACATCAGCATGAAGGCGTATTCGTAGGCTCGGAAATCGGGCATGTTTAACATCATGTCTGCGTCTAGAATGCCGACCACACGGACATTCGCAAAATCCAGGCCCTTGCTGACCATTTGTGTACCGATGAGCAGGTTGGTGCGCCCGGTGGAAAAGTCATTGATGATGCGCTCGTAGGCTCGCCGGCTGCGTGTGGTGTCTAGGTCCATGCGTGCGATGCGCGCGTGTGGCAATAATGTTTGGACTTGATCTTCAATACGTTCTGTCCCAACGCCTTTTCCGCGCAATTCATGGCTGCCACATTGCGGGCAATGCGTGGGTAGGCAGTAGGCCCTTCCGCAATAGTGGCACACCATTTGTCCCTGGCTCCGGTGAAAGGTGAGCGCGACGTCGCAATGTGTACACCGGGGCACCCATCCGCATTGTTGGCAAGTGATTGCCGGGGCATAGCCTCTGCGATTGAGGAAGAGGATCGCTTGTTTGCCGGCACGCAACGTCTTGTCAATCTCTTCCAGTAGTTGCGGCGAGAAAATCCCGTGCATCATTTTTCGCCGTTGCAGGTCTTTGGTGTCTATCACTTGTATTTCGGGCAGTTGCACGTCTTTGTAGCGTTGTGTGAGCCTGACGAGGCCGTATTTCCCGTTTTGGGCATGAAAGAGGCTTTCTGCCGACGGTGTCGCTGTCCCCAATAGTGTTTTTGCCCCATAGAGCCGTGCCAGCATCAATGCCGTGGCGCGTGCATGGTAGCGCGGCATGGGGTCTTGCTGTTTAAAACTAGGCTCGTGTTCCTCGTCGACGATGATTAATCCCAAGCGTTGCATGGGTACGAAAACGGCGGATCGGGCACCCAAAATGATGTCGTAGGGGCGCTTGGAGAGTTGTTTTTTCCAGATTTCCACGCGTTCAGCATCGCTGTATTTGGAGTGGTAGATGCCCAGCCTATGTCCGAAAACCTCTTGTAGGCGCTGGGTGATTTGCACAGTCAAGGCTATCTCGGGCAGCAGGTAGAGCACTTGTTTCCCCTCATCAAGTGTTTTTTGTATCAAATGTTTGTAAATTTCGGTCTTGCCCGAGGAGGTGACACCGTGCAGCAAAACCACTTCTTGCGCCAACCATGCTTTTTGTATGGCGTTGAAGGCTTCTTCTTGTGCCCGACTTAGTGGCTTGATCCGTTCCGGATGGTATTCCCCGCTGTGGGTTAGCCTTCCTGTCTCGCGCTCGTAGGACCGCAATATTTTTTTGTCGGTTAATGCTTTGATTGTCGTGGTTTTGCAGTGGCTGTGGTTGACGAGTTCGTCCTGGCTCAGTTCGCTGATCGGCCCTGCCGGCTGTGTGCCCTGCAATGTCGCCCATCCCGTTAGCTCCAGGAAGTCGATGAAGGCTTGTTGTTGCACTTTTGAGCGATGTAGTCCTTCCACTGTTGCCCGCAAGGCTTCTTCGCTGCGTAGTTCTTGCGACAATGCGAGGCATTTTTCAGTCTTTGGACGGTATCCGTCTTCGTTTTTCAGCCCTGATGGCAAGGCGGCGCGGTAGACTTCGCCCATGGGGGCCATGTAATAGCTGCTCATCCACTGCCATAGTTCGTATTGCTTAGGTAGTAATATCGGCTCTTGGTCAAGCACCTCGATGATGGGTTTGACCTTGAATTCGGGCTTTTCTTCGTGCGTGCGTGCCACCAATGCTGTGTAGGTCTTGCTTCTGCCAAAAGGCACGACCACACGGATGCCGAAACTTATTTGACTCACGAGTGTTTCGGGTACGCCGTAGGTGAAAAAACCGTCAAGCGGAAGAGGTAGGATAACATCAACGTAGATCATGTGCATTGGTTTAACAACTGCAAAGATAAGCATTTCCTTGAAATTTGCAGGCTTCTAACAGTATTTTAAGTTGACGAGGGCAAAATTGGGGTGCTTAAAAGAAAAAAGGTGGTAGCAGGCTTGTTGCCTGCTACCACACAAAAGCAAAATTCCCTAATGTTTTGTTTTATTTAAATAGGATTTTCTGTTTGTTGGAGATGTACAACCCTTTTGTCGGCGCACTTACGCGGCGGCCTTGCAGGTCATAGAAGTTGTGCACTTCTTCCGATGCCGGCTGGTTGATGTCTTCAATGCCAGTGGTCTCTCCGTCAAC
>ONQK01000022.1 GCA_900319895.1 uncultured Prevotella sp.
GGTAGGACTTACAATGTGTTGAGCATGCCCATCGGCGCCACAAAATACGCAACCGCCTCCAGTCCGACCGCTGACAAGCTCAACGCCTCAGGGCTTTGGTATCAATGGGGAAGGAAAGACCCCCTTGGCCGTAATCAAGCTTCTGCTTCCCCCGGCATCCGCTACGTTTATAATGCTGCCGGAGGCTATATGGCTTTGACCAGTGCTGCTTATATTAGAGACGTTACACAAGTTTTACCCAATAACTATAATGAGGCGACTCACGGTCCCAAGTCCCACTATATGGTAAGGTATGCCATCAAGAATCCTACAGTGTTCATAACCTCCGATTCCGACCCCTATGATTGGGCGGGTGAGACGAACAATCACTTGTGGGGCAACACCCACGCCACCGGGACCTTCCCGTCGATGTCCCAGACGTATAAATCGATCTTCGACCCGTCGCCGGCGGGCTACCGTGTCGCTCCCGAAGAGATTTATTGGAATTTCACGACGACCCATGGCCCTGTAAACACTGCGGATCAGATAAATGGCATAAAATATGCTCTCGGTTATGGCTTCTATTATCAGGGGACAAAAACCGGCCCCACCCATTTCTACGCTTCGTGTGCCTACCGCATTGTTAACACGGGTACTCTCGGCGGAGCTGAGGCCTTAGACGGCGCGTCTGATTACTGGAGCAGCACACCGAATGGGGTGAGGGGCATACACTTTGACATCAACCCGAACTACGCGGTAAACCCGTTCGGCCAGTACGGACTTCGGGCGAATGGGCTTACCGTGATGTGTGTGAAAGAGGAATAAATTCTATGATTGGTGTCCGCTAAAAGTATATGTTAGGACAACAAATTGAGGTCGGTTTCCTTGCTGGGAATCCGACCTTTTTTATTGCCTATGTTTTGTGTCAGGGTTCAAAAAAGTACACATTCTATCGGGCAGCCAGGTAGCCCCTGCCGACACCGTTTGCGTCAAAGGGGAGGCTTCAAAAAGATGGCAAGAGTTCTCCGCCTGAGCTCCCGTAACTTGCCGTCTATCAGACAAATGGCGTAGAAGAGGGAACTTGAAAGGGACGGCATGGAGAGGGGGGGAGCTACGGCTTGGCCTCTCCGGCTTATTTAGCGCCTTGCTACAAAAAGAACAGCCTAACGCTTCGCAGGAGATGTGCTTGGAAATATGTGACATAAGTCATATTAAATAGCGTTAAAAATATATAAAATCATAAATATATCTATGAAAAAAAAAAGTATATCGTTTATTTTTGTTATTTTTGCCCCAATTTTGGGATGACGCCTCTGAGGTGATAGAAATCAAACTTATTTTTATATACAACAAATGATATACAAAAAACAAGGAAAAAAATGAAAACAGGAAGAAGAACTTATGAAGCTCCTGCCATTTTACGGTTGGTGAGTTTTTGTGGGAAGGATGAGGTCTTGGTTGTGAGTGGCATTGATGCTGAACATCCCGAGTTTCCGGACAATCCGGATCCTTGGGAGAGCGGCAACCTGTCGAAGCCGCATGACTATGACGGAGTTTGGGATGGCGAGACTTACCCTGATTTTGAGGATGAGCAGCAGCCGTGGTCGTTATAGCCACTTTTTTAGATTAAAATGTTAAGTGTAAAATGTAAAAAACAGGAAAATATGCAAAAGTTAGCAAGACGAATCATTTTTGGCATGACATGCGCTCTGCCCCTATTTTTTATTGCTTGTTCAAATGATGAAATGGATGAACAGGGAGTTTGTTGCGACGAACCCGTCTGGGTGAGGGCTTTGCAGCCCTTGACGGTGTCTCCGATTGAGCCTCTTGAGGCTGGGCGTGCGAATCGTGTAGTGCTCAACGACGAGGGTGCGAGCCGGGGCGTGAGTGCCCAATGGCAGACATCTGATAGGGTTGGGGTTTGGAACATTACGGCGGCTCGGTTGGGCCAGCGTGGATTCGACGTGGTTCAGCCCGAGTCGGAAGGCCGTTTGTCAGCGTTCAAAGGCGATGTCCATTGCGCTGTGGGCGATGAGCTGGCGCTGGTCTATCCTTATTCGACCAGCGCGTTTGTGAGTGTGGACAATAGTGGCACGCTTGATTTGGATTTGCGTTGTCAGAAAGGGACTTTGTCAGATATTGCGGAAAATTTCGACCTCGTTTATGGTAAGGCTACGGTGGAGAAGATTTCTGCCGAGGGTGTGGCCACGGCGCGGTTTGGCAAGCTGGAATCTGCCATAAACGTCTTTGCCTTGTCGTTTGCCGATGATGAGAACAAGTTGCTTGAAATCGACCGTGTGCACATGAAGATTGTCGGCGGCACGACGCAGGCGCAGCTTCGCTTGGATGCCATTGGCACTGGCAATGAGCTGGTTTTCAGTGGCCCGGACACGGTGTTGGTCAATCCGTCGGATATTACGACGAATATTTATGTGGCGTTGTTGGGCAATGTGAGCGGCAAGGAACTTTTGTTTGACATAGTGGACAAGTATGGCTTTTCGCACCAGGTGCGTGCGAAGCTGAAGGACAACGTGGCCCCGGCGCAGGTGGTTCGCGGAAAACTGAGGGCGAAGCCAGGCGATTATGTTGAGATAGAGGACATAAGAATTGCCAAGGGGAATCTTATTTGGGACCAGGGGCCTGCTACGAATATCAGTAACAACATTTTCTATCAGGCATCTTATGACTTTGGCTTAGAGCATTATTTCATTGCCCCCCATCAGGCATGGGCTCCGGAGCAGTTTACGGACTCTTGGGCCAGCGGCTGCCCGCGTTGGCCCGAGGAGTCTCCTGTGGACGGAGGCTTGGACAATGTCTATTACAGCACGTTTATCAACACGTCGGCCTCCATGCACGGCTTGATATCGGCAAGGGGTCGAGTGCCTTTGCGCAACAGCAACCAAACCAACTCCTATACCCAGACTTATATCAATGCAACCATTCCCCCAGGTGGTTTTTCTTATAATGGCAGGCTGTTCAACCAATATAACGACCTCAATTCTTTTGTGGACTTGGCGGATGTGCTCTCGGGTGCGGTGCAGGGCGGCTGGAATCTGCGTACTTTTTACGGCGACCTTGCTTATCTGGCAACTCGTGGCAAGTATCGCTTGCCGACGCCTGGCGAACTGACCGTAATTTTCAATACGGTGAACAAGAAATGGGCCGTCTATCGCATCAATACGGCGAACAGATACATGAACTATTACGATGGTAC
>ONQK01000045.1 GCA_900319895.1 uncultured Prevotella sp.
CCATTTTTCATAGCCCGTCGGCTCTACGCCAAGGAACAAGGCAAGAAAACCGTTTCGCGCCCCGCCATCCGCATTGCCACAACAGGTGTGGCAGTGGGACTCGCCGTAATGATTGTTTCCCTCAGCGTAATTTTCGGCTTCAAGAACACCGTGCGCAACAAGGTCTCCGGATTCGGCAGCCATGTACAAGTGACCAACTTCATGAGCCAACAGAGCCAGGAAGAACATCCCATTTGCATCAATGACTCCCTCATGCGACTATTGAAAAGCGTCGACGGTGTCAGCCATATACAACGATATGCCTACAAACAGGGAATTCTCAAAACTGATGAAGACTTTTTAGGCGTTATGCTAAAAGGGATCGGCCCCGAGTTCGACTCCACCTTTATCCATCAACACCTGTTGGAAGGGCACATCCCAACCTTCAGCGACCAATCCAACAGCAACCGGATGATGGTGTCAAAAACCATTGCCGACAAGCTGAAACTACGTTGCGGCGACCGTATCTTCGCCTATTTCATTGAGCCCGACAACGTCAAGACCAGAAGATTCACCATCACGGGAATCTACCAGACCAATTTCACGCGCTTCGATGAAAACATCTGCTTGGTAGACCTCTATACCACCACGAAGCTCAACAAATGGGGCGACGATCAAGTCTCAGGGGCAGAAATCATGCTCGATGGCTTCAATCACATCGGGGAAACAGCTCCCAAGATTGCCGAGAAGATCAACAAGACCACCGACCAATACGGCTCCACTTACTCTTTGGCAACCATACAAGAAGTATATCCGCAGATTTTCAGTTGGCTCGACCTGCTTGACCTCAACGTATGGATTATCCTAGGGCTCATGATTTGCGTGGCAGGCGTGACCATGACTTCCGGCCTGCTCATCATCATCCTTGAGCGCACGTCCATGATCGGCATGTTCAAGGCGTTGGGCGCAAAAAACCACAGCATCCGCCGCATTTTCCTGTGGTTCGCCGCCTTCATCATCGGGAAAGGGCTGGTTTGGGGCAATATCATTGGCATCGGCCTGTGCCTATTACAACATTTCACAGGACTAGTACACCTCGATGCCTCGACCTATTACGTCAACACCGTGCCCATCGAGTTCAACATTCCCGCCATCCTCCTGCTCAACATCGCCACCCTCCTTGCCTGCATCCTCGTCCTTATCGCCCCCAGCTACCTCATCACCTACATCCATCCGGCCAAGACCATGCATTTTGAGTAACCGCTCGCCATAAGAGACAATAAGAAAAACATGAAGTATTGAAATTCAAGACTTTACGTCTTTGACGACAAAAAAAATGCACAAAAGTTTTGGAGATGTGCAAAAATGGCATTACCTTTGCACAGAAAAATAAATTTTGTGCAATGAAATCGATACCAAGTTTTAATAAAATAATTGAAGAAAGTATCATTAAGAATTGGGATGCGGATGCCCTTACCGACTATAAAGGCTGTACCTTTCAATATAAAGATGTGGCCCGCAAGATTGAGAAAATACACATCTTGTTTGAACATAGCGGTGTGGAGCGTGGCGACAAGATTGCGCTCTGTGGAAGAAACAGCTCAAATTGGGCAGTAGCTCTCTTGGCCACCCTGACCTACGGAGCCGTTGCCGTTCCTATTCTCCATGAATTTACAGCCGAACAAATACACAATATCGTCAATCACAGCGAAGCCAAACTATTATTTGTGGGCGACGTGGTGGCCACTCAAATTGACACGACGAAAATGCCCGATTTAGAAGGCATTGTCTATTTGCCCGACACCTCGCTCGTGGTTTCCCGGACAGAAAAGCTGACGTATGCCCGCGAGCATTTGAATGAAATATTCGGACAAAAATACCCCAAATATTTCCGCACCGAGCATGTGAAATATTATACCGAACAAGACCCCGACGAACTGGCACTCATCAATTACACCAGCGGGACGACAGGCTTTTCAAAAGGTGTGATGATTCCCTATCGTGCCATGTGGAGCAACCTGAACTTCGCATTTGAAGTATTGGGAGAGCACATGCCCAGCAACTCGAAAACCATCAGCATCCTGCCCATGGCGCACATGTATGGCATGGCATTTGAATTCATTTTCGAATTCTGCCACGGCTGCCACATTTTCTTCCTCACACGCATGCCCTCACCAGCCATCATTGCACAAGCCTTTGCAGACATCAAGCCCAGCATCGTCATCGCCGTACCGCTGATCATTGAGAAAATCATCCGCAAACGCGTCTTCCCTATTGTCCAGAACAACCGCATGAGGCTGCTGCTCAACATGCCCGTTATCAACAAGAAAGTCAAACAAAAGATTTGCGAGCAAGTCATCAATGCCTTCGGCGGAAATTTCTACGAAGTCATCATCGGCGGCGCGGCGTTCAACCAAGAAGTGGAGAAATTCATGAAAAGCATAGATTTCCCCGTCACCGTAGGCTATGGTGCGACGGAATGCGCCCCAATCATCACTTATGCAGACTACAAAGACTTCATCCCCGGAAGCTGTGGGAAAGCGGTTGGCAACATGGAAGTGAAAATCGCCAGCCCAGACCCGGAGAACATCCCAGGAGAGATTTATGCACGCGGGCTCAACGTCATGCTAGGCTATTACAAAAACGAGGAGGCGACCAACGAAGTGCTTGACAAAGACGGCTGGTACCACACGGGCGACTTGGGAACCATGGACAGCGAAGGCAACGTGTTCATCAAAGGGAGAAGTAAAAACATGCTGCTGGGCTCAAGCGGACAAAACATCTATCCAGAAGAAATCGAAGACAAGCTCAATTCGATGGCAATGGTCACGGAAAGCCTCATCATCCAGGAAGGTGAAAAGCTGGTGGGACTCGTCTACCCCGATTTTGAAGAAGCCAAGAACATGGGATTCACCGACACCGACCTCGAAAACATCATGGAACAGAACCGGCAGGAGCTCAACACAACATTACCGGCATACAGCCAACTCTCTTCCATCAAATTGCATAAAGAAGAGTTTGAAAAAACGCCCAAAAAAAGCATCAAGCGCTTCTTGTACCAAAATGCAGCATCCTAACACTAAAAACCGGGCGTCTCAAAACAACGAGACGACCGGTTTTTAACAATATCCCCAAACTATCCTAACACAACATCCAACACCATCATCAGCACGAAGCCCAAAGCAAAGCCAACCGTGCCAAGATTGCTATGTGCGCCGCTCGAAGCCTCAGGAATAAGTTCCTCCACCACCACATAAAGCATCGCACCAGCAGCAAAAGCCAACAAAACCGGTAAGATTGGCAACATTAATGAAGCCAAGTAAATTACAATCACCGCGCCAATGGGCTCCACCACCCCACTCAAAGTGCCTATCATGAAACTTTTGCGACGAGAATTTCCCGCCATGCGCATCGGCATTGAGACAATCGCACCCTCAGGAATGTTTTGAATGGCAATACCCAGCGACATCGCCAATGCGCCAGCCATCGGCAACTCAATACTCCCCTGCATCGCACCCGCCAAAACAATGCCCACTGCCATGCCCTCCGGCAAATTATGAATGGTGATGGACAGCGCCAGCATCACTGTCTTGGAGAGCTGGGTGCGCGGCCCCTCGGGCTGATTGTTGCCCACATGCAAGTGAGGAGTCAATTGGTCGATCAACAACAGGAATGCCATTCCCAACAAGAATCCCGATGCAACGGGGAAAATGCCTCCATACTCCATCTCCATCGCCGGAATAAGCAATGACCAAACCGAAGCTGCCACCATGACACCAGAGGCAAAGCCCAACAACAACTTCTGCAACAAAGAAGGCATCTCATGACGCATGAAAAAGACAAAAGAAGCGCCCAAAAGTGTCCCCAAAAACGGGATGAGCACACTAAAAATAACTATACTGTCCATCTTTCTGTGATTTTGCCATAAATTTAAGAATTTTACATCAAAAAATGATGTCACAATCGATTTTTCTGTACTAAAAAATGCATTTTCATAAGAACAAGTTAGCCTAAATATGAGAAACCGCAACATCAAGAACCTCATCAGGACTGAAAGCCTATGAAAAAGAGAAAGTGGTTGGTGGAAACCAGTCCCATCAAACCACTTTATCGCTCATTTAACCTTCCCACACATTATCAGGGGACATGCACCGAGGCTTTACCTGGAAACATGCTCCTTGAGAGACAATATGCGAGCTGAAACCACTCTTATGTCCTCTATCGGCCGATCGTTCTCATCGGTGGCGGCCAACTGAATCAGGTTCACGATGTCAAGACCTTTCACCACCTCTCCATATACCGTATATTGCCCGTCCAAATGCGGGGTGCCTCCTATCGTTTTATAGATTTCGCGCATCTCGGGAGAGAGTTTGGCTTTACCGCCGGTCTGCTGGTCTATCCGCAACTGCTGCTGGTCCAATTGTGCATCCGAGAAGGTACGCCCCCAGACAATGTAGAACTGGCTCATTGAGGATGCACGTTCCGGATTGACTACATCGCCCTCGCGTGCGGCAGCCAGCATGCCTCGGCGATGGTGGAATTTAGGGAAGACGATTTCTGCCGGAATTTGGTATTTCTCGGGTGCCTCGCCCAATGATTGCCCCGGCGCGGCGTGCCGGCTGGACAAGTCACCCGCCTGCACCATGAAATTGTTGATGACACGATGAAAAAGGACACCGTCATAAAGCCCTTCCCTTACCAGACGCAGGAAATTGTCACGGTGCTGCGGCGTTTCATTGAACAGTTCTACGACTATCTCTCCCTTGGAAGTGCTCAATAGCACTTGTTCACGCTTTTCTGTCTGCGAAAACAGTAAAAACGGACAAAGCAAAAAAGATGCCACTAAAAATATTTTTCTCATAATCCTTTTAGCTAAAAAAGGCGGACATTTTTGTTGTCCGCCTTATGAGATTAATAAGACTCACCTTCTTTTATTTCCTCTTTGTCGAGTTTTTTCTTATCCATTACATACCAAGCATAGATAATGTAAGCCAGTACAAATGGTATGAAGAAGCTCACATAGGTCATCACTGTCAGTGTTGGCTCGCTACTGCAACTGTTCATGATGGTCAAGGAGGCCTGCAGGTCTGCATTTGAAGGATAGTAAGCCGTATGGTTCCATCCTGCACACAGCAGCAATACCAAGACGACCAGCACTACACCGATTCCCGCGGGCCAAATGCCTTTGATATACGACTTGCTCATGACTGTACGGATAATGGCATATAGCAAGGAAACTACACCGATGAGGCAGACGATTGACAAATACCACATGTCAATCAAGTTGTTCAGGTATTTCATCGGCTCCATGAAGATTTCACCTGTTTCCGGATCGTAAGCATAGCCGTCTTTCAGCAACGTACGAATCAAGAATGCCAAAAACAGTATCAGAAAGGCAATGGCCGAACCCACCAGGCTAACGCTTCCGCGACTGCGAATATCCTCGTTATTAACGTTATTGATAATATATAGTGTACCCAAGATTCGTGCCAGGAAAAAGACAGAAAGCCCGAAAACAAGGTTCCACGGATCAAGCAAGGCGTCCAAACCGTTGCTGGCATTTGCCCAACGGCTAATCACGGGTTTCATGCCTTCGGTAAGGCTCATCTTATCTATCAAGAAATTTGAACCGTCAAAGAATGTTGCCACTGCACCACCCAATAAAAGCGGTCCTACAATTCCGTTGATAACTAAGCACCATTGGAATGTGCGGGTTACCGTGATATTATCTAACTTGTTCTGGAATTCATAACTTACAGCCTGTAAGACAAAAGAGAACAGGATGGTTATCCACAACCAGTATGCCCCGCCAAAACTCGTACTGTAAAATAGAGGGAAAGAGGCGAAAAATGCGCCACCGAATGTCACCAGCGTTGTAAATGTGAACTCCCACTTACGACCTGTTGAATTGACCACCAAACGACGGTCTTCTTCTGTCTTGCCTAATGAGAAAATCAAAGAGTTTGCCCCTTGCACAAACATCAGGAAGACCAAAAGTGCTCCTAACAATGAAACTAGGAACCACCAATATTGTTGCATAAATTCGTATGTCATAACTTTAAAAATTATATGTTTTACATTTAATTCTGACATCTAACGATGCTTCTTCCAACGGATTTCAGCACCTTTTGACGTCCTTTTTCAAACTCTCCTGTTAACCTTCCATTGAGGTTTCTTCAAAATCGGGCCCTTTCTTTATTTGTTTAAACAAAATGTTCAATTCCACAATAAGCAACGTGGTGAAAAGAATCAAGAAGAGGAAGAAAGTAAATGCCACATAACCACCGTTCAAGTCACTCACCGCCGCCCATGTCGGCAACATATCCTGAATGGTCCACGGCTGACGTCCAAATTCTGCGACAAGCCATCCTGCCTCACTGGCAATATAAGTCAATGGGAAGAGTGCCAATGCAACAATATGCAGCCAACGGTGTTTTACGACATCACGCTTGTAAAC
>ONQK01000139.1 GCA_900319895.1 uncultured Prevotella sp.
GAAAGTTCCCCAAAAAATGGAGGGGAGCGGCGCGAAAGGACGAAAAAAACAAAAAAAGGGAAGAAAAAGGAGGGAGAGGGACAAAAAGGGAAAAAAAGGAAGAGAAGGGAAGAGGAAGGAAAGGAAAGGAAGGGAAGGAAGGGGGGGAATAAAGCTGAAAGATTGTTCTGTTTTTCCTCAAAAGTGCCCCAAAAGCAAATTTTCGTCCGCTTCATTTTGTTTGTAAGGTTAAAAATTGCTATATTTGCATCAAATACTTCATTTTAATCATGAAACAATTTGTTCCAAAAACACTTTTTTTGATTAGTATTGCATTGTTCTTTTCAACGACATACGGATTTTCCCAGTCATATCTAACTTTGGACAGTTGTCGGGCGCTGGCGTTGCGCAACAACAAGCAACTGGCAATTTCTGCCATGCATCAAAAAGCATCTTTGGCAACACGCAAATCCGTTCGTACGAAGTATTTACCCAAGATTGACGTAGTTGGCGGCTATAATTATTTCAGCAAAGAAATTTCGATTTTAAGTGACAAGCAGCATAGTAGTCTGCAGCAACTAGGAACGAAGATGGGGGCGGGGCTTGTCAACAGTTTTACCAAGGCATTTACAGAGATGGTGGCCAGTGGCCAGATGAACCCTCTGATCGCCCAGCAGATCAACAATGTAATCGGCCAAATGAGCGGCGCGTTTTCCGAGGCAGGCAATTCCTTTGGAAGTTTTGTCAGCGAATCGTTTCGCACAGACACACGCAATCTTTGGGCGGGGACGGTCGTTCTTCGCCAACCGATTTTCTTAGGCGGTGCCATCCATGCAGCCAACAAGATGGCGGACATTGCCGAGGGAGCCGCAAAGGACAAGTTCGACTTGCGTAAACAAGACATACTCTATGACATAGACAAGGCCTATTGGACAGTCATCTCGCTGAGACAGAAGCAGCAACTTGCCAATAGCTACAACGAGTTGGTGCAGCGCCTGCGTGCCGACGTGCACAAGATGATTGACGAAGGACTCGCCACGCGTGCCGACGGTCTTCGCGTTGATGTCAAGAAGAATGAGGCAGACATGCAGGTGATGCAAGTCGAAAACGGCTTGTCGCTCGCCAAGATGCAACTTTGCCAATTGTGTGGGCTCTCGCTTGATAGCGACATTGTTCTGGCCGATGAGCAGAAGGAAATCACAGGAAAGCTCACTTTAACGAGTGAGAATGAGGGAGACTACAAAGCATTGCGCCCGGAGCTCCGGCTTTTACGCCGCGCAAGAGACCTCAACAAAGAGTCGGAGCGTCTAATTCTGGCAGAAAACCTTCCACACATCCTTCTAACAAGTGCATACACGGTCAGCAACCCCAACATGTTCAACGGCTTCCAGCGCAAATTCGACGGTGCCTGGAACATTGGTGTCGTTGTCCAAATGCCCATATGGAATTGGTTTGAGGGCAAATACAAGCTGCGTGCCGCCCGTGCAGCCACGACCATTGCTGACTTAGAGCTTCAAGAAGCAGAGGAGAAGATTTCCCTTCAGTTGCAGCAAAACCGCTATCAACTCACGGAAGCCAACAAGCGTTTGACCTCCGCCATCCACAACTTGGACAGTGCCGACGAGAACCTCCGCTGTGCCACCGTCGGCTTCAAAGAAGGAGTCATTGAAATATCAGATGTCATGGCAGCACAAGCAGCATGGCAACAGGCTCAAAGCCAGAAAATAGACGCAGAAATAGATGTCAGACTTTCCTTCATTGCCCTACAAAAGGCATTAGGGACATTTGCATATTAAAAACAACACAAAGTTATGTCTACAACAAACAAACAACACGACAACATCCTATTGGCTGTCATTGGTTTCACAAGTGTCATAGCCATTGTTGCAACCATAGGTTACTTTACGCTATCCCGCAGTTCAGAAGTTATCCAAGGCGAAGTTGAAGTCACCGAATATCGAGTTTCCAGCAAAGTGCCGGGTCGCATCTTAGAACTGAGGGTTAAAGAAGGCGACTACGTCCATGTTGGCGACACGCTAGCCATTTTAGACGCCCCGGAGGTTGAAGCCAAGAGATACCAGGCACAAAGTGTGGAGGCCGCCGCCGAGGCCATGCGCGACATGGCCGCCAACGGTGCACGGAGCGAGCAAATACAAGGAGCCTACGAACTCTGGCAACAAGCCAAGGCGGGATTAGAGATAGCACAGAAAAGCTACGAGCGTGTGCAGCGCTTGTTTGACGAAGGCGTCATCACGGCACAAAAACGTGACGAGGCGCTAGCCAACTTCAAGGCCCTTCAGGCGCAGGAGCAGGCGGCAAAGAGCCAATATGAAATGGCGAGAAACGGTGCCCGAAACGAGGAGAAGCGTGCGGCTGCAGCAAAAGTAAACCAGGCAAAAGGTGCCGTAAAGGAAATCAATTCATACATCAACGAGACAGTTCAAATTGCCCAAATCGAAGGCGAGGTCTGCGACATATATCCCAAAGTTGGCGAGCTTGTCGGACAAGGCGCTCCAATCATGAGCATCGCCGCCATAAAAGACCTTTGGGGTGTCTTCAACATCCGGGAAGACCAATTGAAAGGGCTCAAGACGGGCGACACCTTCAGCGCTTTCCTGCCAGCCTTCAACAAGTCACTGAAGATGGAAGTTTTCTACATCAAGGACGAAGGTTCTTATGCGGTTTGGAAAGCTACTAAAACCACCGGACAATACGACTTGAAGATGTTTGAGGTAAAAGCGCGTCCACTTGAGAAAATCGAAGGGCTCCGCCCAGGCATGTCACTCATCGTCAACAAAGAAGATTAAAAGCCTACCGGAGCAAATTCCATGACATGAAAGAGAGGCTGAGACAAATACTACAACTGGGGCTGCGCGAATGTGAAATCATGCGTGTCAACCCCGTCTATTTCTCCTGCATGATAGCCTTTCCCATTGCCGTCATGCTCTTTTTCACCTCGTTAATGCACTCCGGGCAACCAGTCAACATGCCCGTCGGCGTGGTCGACTTGGACAACACCCCCACGAGCAGACGCTTGATTCGCACACTCAACTCATTCCAAACCACCAAAGTCGTCGCGCACTACCCCAACATCAACGAAGCCCGCACTGCCATGCAGCGCAACGAGATCTATGCCTTTCTGCTAATTCCCAAGAAGACGACAAGCAACCTGATGTCTTCGCACCAGCCCAAAATATCGTTTTATTACAGCAACACGACATTGGTTTCCGGCGCCCTACTCTATCGCGACCTGAAAGCCATGTCGATGCTCGGCTCAGCCTCGGTAGGCTCAACGACCATGAGGGCCAAGGGCTACACACCGTCGCAGATCAAATCCTTTCTGCAACCCATCTCCATAGACGTACACCCCGTCAACAACCCATGGGTGAATTACAACGTCTACCTCAGCACCATCCTCGTACCCGGCTGCATGATGCTGTTCATGTTTCTCATCACCGCCTACACCTTAGGAGCAGAGTTAAAGTTCAAGAGTTCAAAAGCATGGCTGAAAATATCCGATGACAATATTTTCATTGCCCTGACCGGGAAATTACTGCCCCAGGTCTGCATTTTCATGTTCCTCCTACTCTTTTACCTCTACTATATGTTCGGAATCCTGAGATTTCCGCATCCCGGCGGCATCGTGCCCATGCTCCTCTTGACGCTTCTCACCATTTTAGCCGCCCAAGGCTTCGGCATCTTCATCTTCGGTCTATTCCCCTCGCTCCGCATGTCGCTCAGCATCTGCTCGCTGTGGTCGGTGATCAGTTTTTCCACCGCCGGCTCAGCCTTTCCCATCTATGCGATGGATCCGCAAATAGAAACACTCGCACAGCTATTTCCACTTAGACACTACTACATGATCTACCAGACATGTATCTTCAACGGTTATCCGCTGTCAGACGCTTGGGTGAATATTCTAGCACTTGTCGTGTTCGCCTGCCTTCCACTATTTGTGGTCAAAAAGATCAAGCGGGTCATGAAAAATTACATTTACATACCATAGATTTCGATATGAGCCGCCAAAACAACATACTGCAACAAGTTGTCCGAGGGATCAAAGACATGTGCTACATCTGGGTCAAGGAGATGCGCACCAGCATCACCGACCAAGGTCTGTTCATCTTCTTCATCTTGGTGCCGCTTGTTTATCCGTTGATTTACGCTTGGATTTACAACAACGAGGTCGTGCGCGATGTGCCCATCGCCGTTGTAGACATGTCGAAAAGTGCACTGAGCCGCCAGTTTATCAGGAACATCGACAGCTCTGCAGATACAAAAGTCGCCCTACATGCCAGCTCACTGCAAGAAGCCAAGGATTTTATTGGGAAACAACAAGTGCACGGCGTCATTTTCATCCCCAAAGACTTTGCCAAAGACATCAACCGGGGCGAGCAGGCACAAGTCAGCGTTTACTGCGACATGAGCCTCCTGATTACTTACAAAGCCATCTACGCCACCACACAAGCCGTTGCATCGAAGATGAACAAAGAGATACAAATCACCCTGTCAGGAAACACCACGAAAAGGGAAGACGAAGTCATGACCCAGCCCCTGAATTACAAAGAAGTACCCATCTTCAATCCCACAGGCGGCTACGGCAACTTCATCATACCGGCCGTCCTGCTGCTGATTCTGCAGCAGACTTTGCTCCTAGGCATAGGCATGGCAGCAGGAACTGCCCGGGAACACAACCGCTACCAAGACCTCATCCCCATCAGCAGGCACTACAACGGCATCTTCCGCATCGTTCTGGGCAAGTCGCTCGCCTATTTCATGATCTATGCCGTAATGGGTGCCTATATCACACTGGTGGTACCAAAAATCTTCGACTTTACCTCCATCATCGGCAACCGCTTCGAGCTGATGGGGCTGATGATTCCATTCCTGCTGGCATGTATCTTCTTCGGCATGACCATCTCGTGCCTCATCCGATACCGCGAAAACGTCATCATGCTCATCGTCTTCTCTTCCCTCCCAATACTCTTCATGACCGGCATTTCATGGCCACAAAACAACATACCTGGCTTCTGGCAAGGCATATCATGGCTGTTTCCCTCTACTTTCGGCATCAGGGGCTTCGTCCGCATGAGCTCCATGGGCGCTAACCTGCAAGACGTGCAACAAGAATACATCGTGCTATGGATCCAAACCTTGCTATACTTTTTCACCACCTGCATTGTCTACCGCTACCAAATTATCAACACACAAAAACGTGCCATCCAACGGTTCAAAGAACTCAGGGAGAAAGCCATTGAAGCAAAGACCAAGAATGTACAAAACGTCACCGAAGAATTTGAAGCATACATTTAACCCGAGACAATACACATTTTCACACAAACCTCTCTCTAATTGACAAAAAAACGTATCTTTGCAGCCAAATAACTCTGTAAATAAAATCATTATAAATTCCAAGAACAAAATAAAATATGGGCATTAAGTCGATAAAATCTTCTCCACTCCGATGGCTCAGCACAGTGGCATGAAACTACGGATAAAAGCCCATCAAAATTGAATATGAAAAGAAAACTGAAATTTATTTTGTTGGTAGTCATCGGATTACCTCAAATGGTTTTAGGTCAAACCGAGTTCGAGACCTCAGAATACCCCAATCTGCAATTTACGATACTTGACAGTTCGGCGAAAACGGCGGAAGTGTGTTTTAAAGGAACAGCACCTAAACACTGGGAACTTGCTCTTCCCGGCACGGTGGTGAATCCTAATGACGGTCAAACCTACACTGTTACGGAGATTGCCAATGACGCTTTTGCCTATACGAGCCGATTGGAGAAGATTACCATTCCCGGTACCATTGTTCGCATCGGGGAATATGCTTTTACTGGTACGAATCTTATGTCTGTCGATTTTTCTGCCGCAACATCATTGACGGAACTTCCCAAAAATTGCTTTTCGAATTGCTACGGTTTGGCAGGTGACAATGTTAGCCTGCGCGGCACGAACTGCCGACGTGCTGACCAGCAGCGGCAAGCAGTATCTCGTGGTGAATTCCGCGCAGACGGGCGACGTCGACCTCTACGGCAAGACCGTCACCTACAGCTACTACACCGAATGCGCAAGCCCTGACTTCGCCAATGCCACGATGACTGGCGTGACCGTCACGACCTATCCCTATGTGATGTGGGTCAACCCCAACAGCAAGTCCGTCAGCGGAAACTACTACTCGGGCACCATC
>ONQK01000136.1 GCA_900319895.1 uncultured Prevotella sp.
CTGGGTGTCAATCCTCGCTCAACGATGAATGACTTATTGATGCGCACGAGGTCTTTTATCCAACTGGCGGCCAAGAGGTTGTCCCCGATGGCTATTTCACAAGTAGTGTCGCAGTTTGCCTCAATGAGCAGGATGTCGAGGAAGGCCGAGTCCAGGACGATGTCGCGATGGTTGCTGACGAATGTATAGCGTTGTTGCAAATCGATGCTGGTGCGGTCGATTTTCAAATCTTTTCCCTTTTCCTTCACTATTTTCCTCAGGAATCCATAGCAAAACGCCTTTTGGAAGTCAAGATTGGTCTTGCATTGCTGCAACTGTTCTGTCATCGCCTCTGGCGTTATTCCTGGCATGGCGTGGTTCAGCACCATTTTGAACTGTTCGTCAGCCATCAGCCGTGCAAAGGCTTCGGGCAGTTCTTCTGGCTCAAAAGGACGGATGGGGTCGAATTTTTCCGGGATTTGCATTGTCTTGGAATGATAATGAAACGGTTTTATCGGCTTAAAATTGATTTTCAATGATTTCGGTCAGCACATCGGAGATGTTCAATCCGGCGGCGCGCACCTGTTGCGGGATGAAGCTGGTTGCTGTCATTCCGGGCGTTGTATTGACCTCCAACATGTTGAGTTTGTCGTTTCCATCCTCACCTTTCGTGATGATGTAGTCAATACGGATGATGCCGTTGCAGTGCAAGATGTCGTATATGGCACTTGTGAGGTCCTGTGCCCGCTTGGTGAGTTCGTCCGAGATCCGTGCCGGCGTTATTTCATCTACTTGGCCGTTGTATTTTGCATCATAGTCGAAGAATTCGTTCTTCGTGACGACCTCTGTCACGGGGAAGACGACACTTTTCTCTTTCGTTTTATAGCATCCTACCGTTATTTCCGTCCCCTCGAGATATTGTTCTATCATCACCGTCTCACTTTCCATCATGGCTTTCCTGAGTGCTGGTGCGAGTTGGTCTACGTTTTTCACCTTTGATACGCCAAAACTGCTGCCGTCTGCCGCCGGTTTCACGAAACAAGGCATGCCGATTTTCTCCACGACTTCGTGTTCGTTGATTTGATGCTCAAATCCTCTTCTAACCAGGATGCTTTCGGCCACACGCACACCAAAGCCGCGCAGGTATTGGTTCAAGACAAATTTGTCGAAAGTCAGTGCCTCCACCAATACGTTGCTTGTCGAGTAAGGGATGTGCACCAAGTCAAAATAGCCCTGCATGATGCCGTTTTCGCCAGGGGTGCCGTGGATGGTGATGTATGCGTAGTCGAAAAACACTCGTTTCCCATCTTCCAAGAAAGAAAAGTCGTTGCGGTCGATTTTTGTGTCCGTGCCGTCTTTCAGCTGCACCCTCCAGTCCATGCTTTTTATCGTAACGATATACACATGATAGCGCTCTTTGTCGAAAAACGAATATAATCCTTGTGCTGAGCGCAAAGACACCTCGTATTCTGAGGAATCTCCACCACAGACAATGGCAACATTTCTTTTGTTCATTTTATTTTCAGTTTTTATTTGATTCATCTAATATTTCCCTTGCAATGCCGCCGCTATATGCCCGCCATTTGTCAATCAATTGCTCCAAGTCATCAGGCAGCGGCGAGTTAAAAACCAACGGCTTGCCCGTCTTTGGATGCACAAATCCCAGCATTTGGGCATGAAGCGCCTGACGGTTACAAAGCTTAAAGCAGTTTTGTATAAATGCCTTGTAAGTTCCCGAACGATTCCCCCTCAAAATTTCAGTCCCACCATAACGTTCATCGCCGAACAACGGATGGCCGATATGCGTCATGTGTGCCCTGATTTGGTGTGTACGACCGGTTTCCAACACACATTCCACCAATGTCACATAGCCAAAACGCTCCAACACCCGGTAGTGCGTCACTGCATGTTTGCCGATGCCGGAGTCGGTCGGAAAGACCGCCATGCGTAGTCTGTCACGGATATCGCGCCCAATATTGCCTTCAATAGTCCCATGGCTCTCTGCTAAATTCCCCCAGACCAGTGCCTGATAGCTTCTCTGTGTGGTTTTATTGAAGAACTGGACGCCGACCTTGGTCTTGGCATCCGGTGTCTTGGCTACCACGAGCAAGCCGCTGGTATCTTTGTCTATTCGATGAACCAGCCCCACCTCCGGGTCATTGGCGTCAAATTCCGGCATGTCTTTCAAATGCCACGCCACCGCATGCACAAGCGTCCCGTGAAAATTTCCACATCCCGGATGCACTACCATTCCCGCGGGCTTGTTGACCACGAGTACCTCTGGGTCTTCATAGACTATCTCGAGCGGTATCTCCTCTGGCTCAATGCGACTGTCAAATTGCGGACGGTCGAGCATCAAGGTTATCACATCCAATGGACGAACCTTGTAATTGCTCTTTACCGGCTTGCCATTGGCATGGACAAATCCTGCATCTGCCGCTTTTTGAATACGATTCCGGCTGGAATGTTGCAAATGATCGAACAAAAACTTGTCAATGCGCAAAGGCTCCTGGCCTTTGTCTACATTGATACGGAAGTGCTCGTAAAGTTGCTGCTCGTCATCTTCCAATTCTGCAAATTGCTGATTTTCAACACTTTCAACCATATCTACGACTAACGCATAATTCAAATTACCTATTCCGTTTCATGGCCGTTCTCGTTCAACGTCTCATTTTCCATCCCTTCTGTGGCGTCCATAATCGAATCGGGCTCGACACTTTCATATATCGGCTGTAACATCAGGATGGAGTCACTTTCGTCAATCATTCCATTGCCTGCCTCGATCGTCAAAATGTCCTCAACCGAGATCCGGCTGCCGGCGGCCATGTGCTTGCCATTAACGATAACGCCATAGACCCAGTCTTTCTCGCCCGGCACATAGCGCGGAGGACCAACCTTGAAGCCGAGCGCGCGCAACCGCGCCGTCACCTCGCGCAACGAGCCGTTGTCAATAACGTCTGGCAACGACAAGGTAGGTGTACTTGAAGAGTTTACCGTCAAATAGATGATTCGTCCAGACTTGATGCTTTTACCGGCTTCGGGCAACTGTTCCAGGATGCAGTCGGGCGGAAGTGCCTTCACATAGCCCGTGTCGCTCACCTGCACCTCGAACCCCAGGCTGGTCAGGATTTTTTCAGCCTCTGTGAACGA
>ONQK01000075.1 GCA_900319895.1 uncultured Prevotella sp.
CTTTTCGACTGTCTGAACTACGCGATGACCACCACGGCGACGGGCGGTTTCTCGACCCACAACGCCAGCACGGGCTATTTCCACAATCCCTACATCGACTACACGGCCATCGCCTTTATGTTCCTCTCTGGCACGAGTTTCACGTTGCTCTATGCCACGCTGTTCAAAGGGCGTTTCCGGCAGTTCTACCACAATTCCGAGTTCCGGCTCTATCTGCTTGCCGTGATTGTCGCCACCACCATCGTCATGCTGATTCTCGTTTTCGACAACAATTATCAGTTCTTCGATGCGCTGCGCGTGGGCTTGTTCCAAGTCACTTCGTTCATCACCACGACAGGCATTTTCAACGACGACGCGGCGCAATGGCATCACATCACATGGGTCATTCTGAGCATTTGTATGTTCATCGGTGCTTGTTCGGGTTCGACGAGCGGTGGCTTCAAGTGTATTCGCCTGGTGATGGTGAAGAATATCCTGCAAAACGAGATCCGGCGGCTCCTGCACCCGCGTGCCGTGCTGCCCGTGCGTGTGAACGACAACAACATCGTCCCCTACAGCTCGCAGGTGACGCTGCTGGCATTTCTCGCTGCCTATTTCGGCATGTGCATTTTCACATATGTCTGTATGATTATGATGGGCATCGATTACACGAACTCAATTACGATTGCGCTGAGTTGTGCAGGCAATGTCGGCCCGACGCTTGGACTTGAAGTCGGTCCGACGATGTCGTGGAGCATCCTCCCGATGGGCGTGAAGTGGCTGCTGTCGGGTCTGATGCTGATGGGACGTCTCGAAATTTTCAGCGTTTTGGTCGTTTTCACGCCAACTTTCTGGAAAAAGCACTAAAAAAAATACGATAAAACAACAAAAATACTCTTGACATGGCATTCTTCAAGTTCAATCCGATTCTTAAACAGACGCTTTGGGGAGGTGAAAAGCTGGTTTCAATGAAAAAGATGAATGTGGCACTCGAAAAAGTGGGTGAAAGCTGGGAACTCTCCGGTGTCGAAGGCAATGAGACAACCGTAAGCGAAGGCGAAAAGGAAGGACTGACGCTCAATGAGCTTGTTGGCCAAATGCGGGAAGGCTTGCTGGGACGTAAGAATTGGGAACGTCTTGGCGCGGAATTCCCCTTGCTCATCAAATTCATAGATGCCCACCAAGACCTTTCCATCCAAGTACATCCCAACGACAAGACGGCGCGCCGCCACGGCCATCCAAAGGGGAAGACGGAGATGTGGTATGTCATGGATAGCGATGAAAAGGCCAAGATGCGTGTCGGACTTAACAAATCCATCACTCCCGAAGAATATGAACTGTTGGTGCGTGAAAATCGCATTTGTGAGGTTATCCAGGAGTATGCCGTGCGGGAGGGGGATTGTTTTTTCCTTCCCTCTGGACGCATCCATAGCATAGGGGCAGGTTGTCTGATCGCCGAAATTCAGCAAACCAGCGATGTTACTTATCGAATTTATGACTTCAATCGGCGCGATAAGGATGGAAAGTTGAGGCAGTTGCACACGCAGCAGGCGGCAGAATCCATAGATTATACAGTATTGAAGGATTATAGGACGCATTATGCGCAGATCCAAAATTGTGGCGTCGAATTGGTGAGTTGCCCGTATTTTCACACATCGGTCTACGACCTTACTTCCCCCATGGCATTGGACTATCGTGCCTTGGACAGTTTTGTAGTGCTCATAGGTGTCAGGGGGGAGGGAAAGTTGGTGGACGACGACGGCAACGAAACCCTTTTACAGCGCGGCGAGACAGTGCTGATACCCGCCACGACCAAGGGAGTGCATGTGACGACTGGCGAGCTCAGATTTTTGCAAACTTATGTCTTATAGCCATGAAAAGCCGGCGTAGATTGTGTGGCAGTGCCATACCTCAGCCTCCTTTATTGACCGGCATTTGTGCCCATTTGCCGAGGCTCCCCATCTTGTGCAGCCTGTAAAAAAAGCTCCAAATCGTTTTTGAGGCGTTTGTAGGGTTCGGAGAGTTCAAAATCGGTGTTCTTTTTCAGCATTGAGATGACGTCTTGAAGGCTGTTGGCATAGCACGAGAGCTCGTTTTTCCGCTGTGTGAAGTGCACCGCCTTGTGGTTGATCTCGTTTTCTCTTTCTCGCACGAGCGTCGTGCAGATGCGTTTGAGCATCGGTGCAACGACGTTGTCGAAAAGATAGTGGCCCTGGATATATAAATAGGTGTTTTTCGGCACGACCCCCAGCGCCTCGAGCTCCTTTTGCAGGGCAATATAGCTCTCTTGTGCATCGGGATTCTCGATTTCCAGTTGCCGGACCTTGTTCTTCACTTTCCTTTTGACATTGATGATGCCGTGCATTGGGTCTTGTATGTTGAAGTGCCCCGTGTCAATGACGCGGTTGAAGTCGGTGAGTGAAAATTTCATGTAAAGGTTGTGCCGATAATGCCAGATGTTCCACACAAAAAGTGGATAGATGCTCTCAGAGAATTGCTCCAAGTAGCTGTTGAAGTCAATAATCATGCGGTCGTTCAGCGTCGCCATTACACAGACATTGTGCAAGCTCGGTGCAAAGCATTGCAGGTTCTCGATGGCATATGCATAGGTGTGGAAGACGTATGGAGAGCCTAGGATCTTTTTTGAAGCCTCCGTCATGCCTTGCATGAGATAGTCGTAGTCGGCGTCGACACAAGCAATCATGTTCTTTCCAATCCCTTTGGCGACAATGTTCATGAGTACCGACTTCTTTCCTTTTGAAAGATTCACTCTTGATGGCAGCATGACCTCAAAATATCGTTTCTCGTTTTCAAAACGTGTCAAAATCGAGCGCCAAAAGAACACATCGTCATAACTTTCTACATAAGCCACGATTTTTTGCCGTGAATTTCTAGGCTTTAGCCGGTTGGCTGCTTCAATCCATTCAGAGGTCAAATTGGTGTTTAAGCGTTTGGCCATGCGGTGTGGTTCTTTTGCAACTTTTTTATATTCTGATGTCGCTGACCTCGGTGACGCGGTCAGTCCATCCGTTCATGATGACTGCCGGGCTGTGGGTGGTCAGGACGATTTGTACGTTGGGGTTGAGTTCTCTGATTAGGTCGATGAGCCGCTGTTGCCAGTCAATGTGGAGGCTCACCTCTGGCTCGTCCATGAACAGGATGTAGGGCTGCTGGTCTTCCACCAGTACGGTCAGCAGAATGGCGAGCATTTGCTTTTCTCCGCTTGAGAGTTGATAGGGCAGTAGGTTCTCCCCGATTTGTGTGAATCGTATCTCGTTTTCGGTCCTGACGATTTTCTTTCCCGTGTCCAGAAACAAGTCGTCGATCAAGTCTTGAAACCGTTTTTTAGGCAGGCTGATGCGGCTCGCCTGCTCTGTGGCATCGCTGCCGCCGTTTTGCAGACATTCGATGATGCGGTTTCCGATGTTGACTTGGTAGTCGAGGAATTTTCTTTGTAGTTGGAAGAGTTGCCAGTCGAGTTCCGTGGTCAGGTTGGCATCGAGCCTGGCAATGCTTTCTTGATTGAGCAGCGGACGGTCGAATGAGCGTATGACATCGTATCGTATCCATTTGGCATCCGATGGATACACGCTTAACCTGACACCTTTGAGCATGTGTGACGGGAATTCGCCGCCTGCGGAAAGCCCTTTGATGACTTTGTTGAGGATGGTGCTTTTTCCCACTCCGTTGATGCCACTGAGGATGTTCACTTCACGGTCGAGCTCCCAAACGATATGGTGCTTGCCGCTCCAGAGTGAGTCGATTTCGATGCGTTCGATGTAGTCTGCATATTTTTGCATGGCACAGAAGTTGTTAGTCTTTTTGCAAAGATAAACGAATTTTGCTCAAACTGCAACAATAAGCAGACTTTTTTATGCTTTGATGCCGTTCTTTGGTCTGATTTTTTGCATGTTTACAAGAAAAATTTTATTTTTGCAAATATCAAAGAGTCGTATTTTTATTTGAATTTAGTTATCCATTAAGTTGTTATGAAGGGATTTCGTATTTTTGTAGGATTGTTGTTGCTCATTTCAATGCTGGGATGCCGAAAAAACACAGAACATAGCGCGTCGTTGTCGGGGAGCGTGGCAGGGGAGGTTGATTCTCTGCGCGATGTCTTTGTCGTTGGTGAGCGGACGGCCATGAGCATGATAGAGTTGATTTGTTATCCTGCATTTTCGGATACGTTTCATTTAATGAAAGCAGACGACATTGATGAAGTCGGCGATTTGACACCGGGGAATGTCGTCAGAATTACGCTGGGCAAGAACCAGGAAGGGGAGCGGACCGTGACCTCTGTGGTAGATTTTGATGCAGACTATACGGCTGTCTATGGTGCGACGCTGGGGACCTGGAAGGCCCTAGGCCACGTTTCCGGGCGTCAGTTGCAGGGTTTTGTGCTGGATGTCAACGGAAAAGTGGGCGGCATCTCGGACGACACACCTCCGTATGTGGCTTGGGAAATCGTGGGCAAGCCCGTCAGGGATGGGGAAAATGAGATCAGGCTGTGTGTAAATCCTGCGATAGAGGATACGATGTTGAATATTTGCACAAGGCTGACTTTGGACTTGTCGACGGGAACACCGTCGTTGGAATGTCAGTCCAATGGTTTGAAGTACAAGAAAATTTGAGCCGTCTTTTTTCTGTGAGGGTAATAAAAAAAAGGGAAGTTGACAAAAAGAACTTCCCTTTTTTGAATTTTCCTAGTTAGTGCAGAGGGTATTTTTGATAGATTTCCAGCTCAAAGTCCTTTGTCAGCGAGAAAATCCCCTCCATAATATCTGCCAGGGCATGTTCGTATGTGACCCATTCCTTGTTTTTGATGAAGAAATAAAATTCCACTGGCAGTCCCGTGTCTTTTGCCTCGCGCTGGCGCACCATCAAGGTCATGTCGGGGTTGATTTCTTTTCTTGAAGCCAGGAATTTTTCCGCATAATTCCTGAACAAGGTGATGTTCACGCTCTCTCCCGTGAGTTCTTCCGGCTTGAAATAGCCTAGGTCAATCAGTCGTTGGCGCATTGGGGCATCGATTCGCCGGATGCTTCTGAAGTCAAAGTAAATCTGCCGGGTGACGCGGCGCCCGGCGCTCTCCTGCATGCCTTTCCAGTTTTGGAAAGACCCGTTGATGAGTGTCGTCGGTGAAAGTGTGACGATGGTGTTGTCGAAATTTTGCACTTTGACCGTTGACAAGGACATTTCTTGCACTATACCGTTGGCCTCGGTGCCAGGGACGGTGATCCAGTCGCCTTTGTGTACCATTTCGTTGCTTGTGAGCCTGATGCCGGCGACCAAACCTTCCAATGTCTCCTTGAACACTAGCATCAGGATGGCAGAGGTGGCACCTAGCCCGGCAAAAAGCGTTAGCGGGCTTTTACCCAATAAGATGGCTACGGTGATGATGGCGGCAATGAACATGATGATGATTTTCAGTACGCCGCAGAAAGTCACGAAATATTGCTGTGCCGAAGTCCTGCGGTCGCTGTCAAGGTCTTTGAAGGAGTTGATGAACACGACGGCAAGTTTCACGGAGGTGACGGTGATGTAGATAGCCGTCAGGCGTGTCAAGACTTCTCTTGCAATGGGATATTGGAAGAAAACCAGCGGCAGCAGTTGCCAAATGACGATGGCGGGCACGATTTGGCAGGCGGAGTGAAGTACTTTTTGGTTGAACAGCACCTCGCCCCATTTGGTCTCGGTGCGTGAGGCTAATTTGACGATGAGCGGCACGATGATCTTGCTGCACGCAAGTTTGGCCATCCATGCCAGCAGTATGGCGACGACGACCATTGAGATGTGCCTGGCGATGGGGACTGCCCGGCCTGTCAAGCCAAAGAAGACGAGCAGCTCTTCGATGATACTGATGATGTATTCCATTGGTTTTCTCCTGTCTTTTAAGAGGTTATTTTATCTTTTTACCATTCTTCTTGTAGTATTGTAGCCCTAGTTTTACGTTTTGGATGACGGACTCGGAAGAGTAGGTGGCTCCAGTGACGGCATCTACTTTCAGCTTCTCGGCTTTGTTGATGCTTTTGCCGTCCCATGCGGTGAGGATGCCGCGTTTGACACGGGCAAAGTATTTCGGTGTCTCACCATTGGGCAGTGCCTCTACTTTTACCACTTTCCCGCTTTGGATGTAAATCTTCACGGGGGTCGCTGTTTCGTAGCCGATGATGTTCTTGCCTAGTTCGGTGGTGTTGACAATCACGGTTTGTCCTTCCCGGGTGATGATTTCATCGCTTTTCCCTGCGCTCGTCAGCAGGCTTGATAGCGCAAAGGCTGTGACAATCATGATGATTCTTGTTCTCATTATATATATGTATTTTTGGTTGTAAATGGTCCTAGACTAGTTGCCCGATGAGCTCCTCGCGTGTGCCGGGCAGCATGTCGACGACGGGAATCTCAATCATGGTATAGCATCCCGGGGTCAGGCGCATGGAGGCACGCGCCACATTGACCAGCACCTGTGCGGTCAGCGCAGGATTGTTGATGCTCATGTTGAACTCGAAACGCTGGTTCTGGGTTTTCCCGGAAACGCCTTTCCTCACGAGGTTCACGCCGTGCCCCATGTCCCGGACATCGTCAACCGAGTCTACCTGGAAGACATGTGTCTCATCGGCGGCGAAATAAGGGTCTTCCTTGATGGCTTTTTCCACCTCGGCGAGCTCGGCGCCTTCTTCTAGTTCTACATAAACCATGCGGCGATGGATGCTCTCGCCTAACGGGATGGTAACCGAGAGTGCATTTCTGACACCTTTCTTCGAGCGCACGCAGACGCTGTGGCCCATCGACATGCCCGGCCCAAAATTGGTGTATGAAAGTCCTTTCGGGGCGAGGCTTTGCATCAATGTGCGCACCATGCTGTCAGAGCCTGGGTCCCAGCCGGCGGCGATGACGCTCACGGCATTGTTTTTCTGGCAAGTCGGCATCATGTTGGCACGATATTTGACGATTTCGCCATGGATGTCGAAACTGTCGACCGTGTTGATGCCTAATGCCACGATTTTTTGGGCATATTCCTCACATGAGCGTGTTGGTGTGGCAAGGATGGCCACGTCAACGTCCTCCAATTCGCGAATATCGGCCACGACCTCGTATGGTGTTAGTTCCAAAGGCTTGTCTTGGGCACCTGCTCGGCGCACGATGCCTGCAATCTCAAAGTCGGGCGCGGCCTCGATGGCTTCAACCGTATAGCGTCCGATATTGCCGTAGCCTACTACGGCTGCTCTTATTTTCTTCATGTCGTTTTTTAGCTAAAGATGGATGAAATTACGATTATCATCATGCAAAGTTATCGTTTTTCACGCATAAAATGCTGTTTTCAGGCATATATTTTTAAGAAAAACGACAAATTTACCGACAAATGATGGTCTTGTCGCTGTTTTTTTTGAGGCAATTCAATGGACTCATACAATAAAAGAGATAAAAACTACGTTAAATAAAAGATTGACGTCATCAGAGAAGACGAAGGAAATATGGTATAAATGTTGAAGTTAACAGAAAAAAAATATGATAGAATATATTTGTGGTGAATTGACGGAGCTCTCGCCGGCAATGGTAGTAGTGGAAATCTCGGGCATGGGCTATGCGGTCAACATCTCGCTCAATACGTTTAGTGCCATCCAAGGGAAGAAAAAGGTAAAGCTCTACGTCCAGGAGGCGCTTGTCACGGGTGGGAGAGACGATAGTTACACACTCTATGGGTTTGCCACAAAGCAAGAACGGGAACTTTATCGCCTTTTGATCAGCGTTAGCGGCGTTGGTGCAAACACCGCGCGCATGATTCTCTCGTCGATGACGCCCGATGAGCTTTGCAACGTGATTGCCTCGGGTGACGAGCGCCTGCTCAAAGGCGTGAAAGGTATCGGGCTGAAAACCGCCCAGCGCATCATCGTTGACTTGAAAGACAAGATCGTGGCCAGTGGCGTGGCGCAGGAGTTACACGCCGCGGGCAGCGTGGACATGGTGAACAAGGACGTCAAGAACGAGGCGGTGCAGGCGTTGTCCATGCTGGGATTCGCACCGGCACCAACGGCAAAGGTCGTGTCTGAAATCTTACGAGAGCAGCCCGACATGGCGGTGGAGCAAGTGGTCAAACAGGCTTTGAAGATGATGAAATAGCCAAAACGTTGAAAGATAAAGCGAATGAGGGTTAAGCGGTACATATTGTTCTTGGTATTTGCCTTGTTGAGCATCAATCTGTTGGCGATGCTGGCATGGCAAACCCTCCCGGTGCAGCAAGACGACAAGACGCGTCGGCAACGCGAGAGGCAGCGCCGCGAGCTCTCCAGGGGGACTGGCGTGAGCCTGCCGTCCCCCAGTGGGCAGAATCCTCAGAGGGAGCAGAAAAGCGACACGACCATGTCGCTGTCGGACTATGTCGTGGAGGACGAAGCCATTCCAGACTCACTGCTGAACCTGAGGTGGAAGGTGCAGCGCATAGTGCCTATCACTTTTGAGGACTTGCAACGGGGAATGGTAGACTTGAACTTGCCCGACAACCTTCAACAAAACGTGGAATACAACGATACGCTCGACCGCTATGTCATTGGTTCAAAGGTGGCTGGCACCTATTTGTCGGCACCCATCATGATGACACCGGAAGAATACCGCAAATGGAGCGAGCGACAGCTGTTCAACAAATATTTCCGCTCGAAAAATGACGAAATCGTCAAGACAAAGGGCAAGGAGAAGTTCGATTTCTCCGACATGCACTTCGATTTGGGTCCTGCGGAGAAGATTTTTGGCCCGGGCGGTGTCAGAATTCGTACGCAAGGAAGCGCGGAGCTCAAGTTCGGCGCAACGCTGAAAAACATTGAGAACCCGTCGCTGCCCGTGCGCAACCGCAAAACGACAGCAATCAATTTCGACGAAAAAATCAACCTGAACGTCAACGGAAAAGTGGGCGACAAGGTGAACATGAACCTCAATTACAACACCGATGCGACCTTTGATTTTGACCAACAGAACCTGAAGCTGAGGTATGAGGGGAAAGAAGACGAGATCATAAAACTGGTGGAAGGCGGCAACATCACTTTCCCGACCAACTCCTCGCTCATCAAGGGTGCGGCATCGTTGTTCGGACTTCGCACCGACCTGCAATTCGGGAAACTGAAGCTTCAACTGGTTGCCTCACAAAAAAAATCATCGACCCACAGCGTGTCGTCGCAGGGCGGAGTGCAGCTGACCCCGTTTGAAATTAATGTAGCCAATTACGAAGACAATCGCCATTTCTTCCTCTCGCACTTCTTCCGTGAAAAATATGACCAAGCCATGAAGTCTTTGCCCAACCTGACGACAGGCGTGCGCATCAACCGATTGGAAATCTGGGTCACCAACAAATCGGGTGTGACCACAAACACCCGCAACATCATTGCACTGACCGACTTGGGCGAGAACACGAAAATCTCGAATCCGACACTTTGGGGCACTGGTGTGGGCTCGGTGCCGAGCAACAGTGCCAACCAAGAATATTCGTCAATGACCACCACTTATGCCGCCGCACGTCAAATAGACCAGACCAGTACTGTCTTAGACGGCATCGGCGGTTTCGTGGGAGGGGTTGACTACGAAAAACTGGAGTCGGCGCGGCTGCTGCGGGAGACGGAGTATGAAGTGAACCAAGCCTTGGGTTATGTGTCTCTCAATTCAACGCTTCAAACCGACCAGGTGCTTGCCGTGGCATACGAATACACTTATGGCGGCGTAACCTATCAGGTTGGCGAGTTCGCTTCCGATGTTTCTGACGTGTCGAGCTGCCTGTTCGTGAAATCGTTGAAGAACACGAGCAACAATCCCAAGCAGGGCAACTGGGACCTGATGATGAAAAACGTATATTACTTGGCATCGTCCGTTGAGCGCGACAAATTTCGTCTTGATGTGAAGTTCCAGAGTGACACTTCGGGTGTTTACCTCAATTATATTCCGGAACAACAGGTGAAAGACCAGCCCATCATCAAACTCTTGGGAGCCGACCGGCTAGATAACAACAACAAAGCACATCCCAATGGCTACTTTGACTTCGTAGAAGGCTATACAGTCAGCAAAGGACGCGTCTTCTTCCCCGCCGCCGAGCCATTTGGCGACTATCTGTACAAGACACTCGTGGCAGGCGGCGTAGCGGCGGCGACAGCGGCCAAATATGCCTATACCGAACTTTACGATTCGACGAAAACGGTGGCAAAGCAGATTGCCGAGAAAAATAAGTTCTTGTTGATGGGACAATACCGCGGCACCTCTGCCAATGTGATCTCGCTAGGAACCTACAACGTGCCGCAAGGCTCGGTGCTGGTCACTGCCGGAGGTGTGACCCTGCGCGAGGGCTCCGATTATGTGGTGGATTATAACGCTGGCGAGGTGACGATTCTGAATCAGAGCATTATCGATGCTGGCACGCCTGTCAATGTGTCGTTGGAAAGCAATACGGATTTCTCGTTGCAGCGGAAAACGATGTTTGGCGTGAATTGGGACTATGACTTCAATAAGAACCTGCAATTTAGCGGAACTTTCCAGCATCTGTACGAACAGTCGCTCACAACGAAAGTTACGATGGGCACTGAGCCGTTGAACAATACGCTTTGGGGCGTGAACATGAATTGGAAAAAAGAAAGCCAGTGGCTGACCAATCTGCTTGACAAGTTGCCGGGCTTGCATTTGACGCAACCCTCACAAATCTCTTTGAACGCAGAGTTTGCGCATTTGATCGCAGGCAAAAACCATGGCACGCAGGACAATGCCTCATACTTGGACGATTTTGAGAACACGAAAAATGCAATTGATGTCAGCATGCCGACTTCATGGATGCTGTCAAGTGTGCCCAGCATGTTCGCCAACTACAACAACAAGGCCGACCTTTCCAGCGGCTATCAACGCAGCCTTTTGTCATGGTATACCATCGACCCTCTGTTTACGCGACGTAGTTCTTCGCTGACACCGAGCCACATCAAAAGCGACTTAGACCAACTTTCCAATCACTTCGTGCGCGAGGTTTATGTCAGCGAGCTCTTCCCAAAGCGCGACCAAAGTTCGTACAACGGTGCGACGAGCACGCTGCCTGTGCTGAATTTGGCATATTATCCCAACGAGCGCGGCCCCTACAACTTCAATCCGGCATTGAATGCAGATGGAACGGTTGAAAAGCCGAAAGAAAACTGGGGCGGAATGATGCGCAAACTAGACATGAGCGACTTTGAAACAGCCAATATTGAGTACATCGAGTTTTGGATGCTCGATCCCTTCTGCTATGCCCGTGAAAACGGTACGGAAAGCCAATACAGCGGTGATCTGTACATCAATCTCGGGGAAATTAGCGAAGATGTGCTTCGTGACGGCAAGAAATTCTATGAAAGCGGCATGCCTGTCGATGGCTCCGGAACTTTTGCAACCACCCAGTGGGGGAAAATCCCTACCCAAGCGACGGTGGCTTATGCTTTTGCCACGACACCGGGCTCGCGCGCCTTGCAAGACGTTGGCTACAACGGCCTGACAGATGCCGAAGAACGTACATTCCCTTCTTATCAAACATTCTTGGATGCCGTGCGGGGCAAGGTGACCGGTGCTGCATTGGACAGCATTCTGGACGATCCTGCAAAAGACAACTACCATTATTTCAGAGGCAAGGACTACGACCAGTTGCAAACCTCCATCTTGGACCGCTATAAGTACATCAACAGTCCGCAGGGCAACTCTCCTGACAATGACAACCGTAGCGAAAGCTACGACACTTCGTACAAGACGATGCCAGACGTGGAGGACATCAACCAAGACTATACGCTCAACGAATACGAGAAATACTTCCAATACCATGTCAGCATTCGTCCCGAGGATTTTGAGGTGGGCAAGAACTTCATCGTCGATTCACGTGAGACATCTCCCCATCTGCGCAACGACAAGCGGGAGAAGGTGACGTGGTACCAATTCCGTATCCCTTTGCGCGAGTTCCAAGACCGCGTTGGCGGTATTGCCGACTTCACCAGCATCCGTTTCATGCGCATGTTCATGACAGGATTTGAAAAGCCCGTGGTATTGCGCTTCGGAACACTTGATCTGGTGAGAGGAGACTGGCGGGTTTATGAGCAAAACTTGACCAATTCCGCGTCCAATTCAGGAAAAATGCTGGTGAGTGCCGTCAGCATTGAGGAAAATAGCGACAAAACACCCGTCAACTATGTCCTGCCACCTGGTATTCAGCGCGTACAAGACCCGACGCAGCCGCAGTTGGTGGAAAGCAACGAGCAGTCGTTGAGCATCGTCGTGTCGGATTTAGGCAATGGCGAGTCAAAAGCCGTTTACAAAAACACTACGCTCGACTTGCGCCAATACAAGCGCCTGCAAATGTTCGTACACGCTAATGCCATGGAGCAAAATGTAACCAATCTGCAAGACAACCAATTGGCGGTCTTCATCCGCATTGGCAGCGATTACAAGAGCAATTACTACGAGTATGAAATACCGTTGAAACTAACGCCGGCAGGACATTATGACATGTATAGTCGTGCAGGTTGCGAGGCTGTTTGGCCAGAAGAAAACATGCTTGACGTGCCGCTGACACTCTTCACCGCATTGAAGAAAGCGAGAAACATGGCGAAAGCGCGCGGTGCCGCCTCGTTCAACAATGCTTACAGCATGTACGACGAGAATCGTCCTGGCAACAAGGTGTCCATCGTGGGCAATCCGTCGTTGGGCGAGATCAAAACGATGATTCTCGGTGTGCGCAACCTCTCAGCAGAACAGAAGACGGGCGAAGTCTGGATCAATGAACTGCGTTTGCGTGAATACAACAGCGAAGGCGGGTGGGCGGCCCAGGCCAACTTGAACGTCCAAATGTCCGACTTCGGTTCTGTAAACGTCCAAGGACGCTATATCACCGAAGGGTTTGGCGGCTTGGAAGAAGGCGTGAACCAACGTGCGAAGGAAGACTACAAGAACTACAGTGTTACCACAAGTGTTGAATTGGGCAAATTCTTCCCCGACAAGGCGAAAATCACGGCACC
>ONQK01000195.1 GCA_900319895.1 uncultured Prevotella sp.
CAAAAAACATACAAAAAACAAAATGACAGTACCAATAATTATAGCGGCAGTGGCGCTTATCATAGGAGGCTGTGCCGGATACCTGATTTTCCGATATGTAGTCAAAGGGAAATATAATGCAGTAATGGAAGCGGCCAACAAGGATGCCGAAGTCGTGAAAGAGAAAAAACTGCTGGAGGTGAAAGAAAAATTCCTCAATAAAAAGGCAGAGTTGGAAAGAGAAGTTCAAACCAGGACGAAAAAAATCCAGCAGAGCGAAAACAAGTTGAAGCAACGCGAAATGTCGTTGAACCAGCGCCAAGAAGAGCTGGGAAGACGGAAACAGGAGGTCGAACAGCAGCAACAACGCCTGGAACACGAAAAGAAACTCTTGCAAAACAAGCAGGAAGAACTGGAAAAAATGCAGTTGCTGGAGAGGGAGAAATTGGAGGAGTTGTCCGGATTGAGCGCTGACGAGGCGAAAACCAGACTGGTGGAAAGCCTGAAGGACGAGGCCAAGATGGATGCGGCAAGCTACGTCAATGAAATCATGGACGAGGCCAAGCTCAATGCCAATGCACAGGCAAAGAAAATCGTCATCCAGACAATCCAAAGGGTGGCCACCGAGACGGCCATCGAGAACTCCGTCAGTGTCTTCCATATTGAAAACGATGAGGTCAAAGGTCGAATCATCGGGCGCGAAGGCCGCAACATCCGTGCCTTGGAAGCGGCCACAGGCGTGGAAATTGTAGTCGACGACACCCCTGAGGCCATCGTCATTTCTGCCTTTGACCCTGTGCGCAGGGAAATCTGCCGGCTGGCATTGCATCAGCTCGTCTCCGACGGCCGCATTCATCCCGCCCGAATCGAGGAAGTGGTGGCAAAAGTGAAGAAACAGGTTGAAAATGAAGTTATTGAAACAGGTAAGCGCACCGCCATCGATTTGGGCATCCACGGCCTGCATCCGGAGTTGGTGCGTATCGTGGGCAAGATGAAATACCGTTCTTCCTACGGACAAAATCTTTTGCAGCATGCGCGTGAGACCGCGAATCTGTGTGCCGTAATGGCATCAGAGCTGGGACTGAACCCCAAGAAGGCAAAGCGCGCCGGACTGTTGCACGACATCGGCAAGGTGCCTGATGAGGAAAACGAACTCCCACACGCACTCTACGGCGCAAAAATAGCAGAGAAATACAAGGAGAAGCCAGACATTTGCAATGCCATAGCCGCACACCATGATGAAATGGAGATGAACACCTTGCTGGCACCAATCGTGCAAGTCTGTGACGCCATCTCAGGTGCCCGGCCCGGCGCCCGCCGCGAGATTGTAGAGGCATATATCAAGCGTCTGAACGACTTGGAGGCCATTGCCATGAGCTATCCAGGGGTGACGAAGACCTACGCCATCCAGGCAGGTCGTGAGCTTCGCGTCATCGTGGGAGCCGACCAGTTGGGCGATGCTGATACCGAGAAACTCTCGGAGTCAATTGCTACAAAGATCCAGAACGAGATGACCTATCCTGGCCAGGTGAAAATCACCGTCATTCGCGAAACTCGCTCTGTGGCCTACGCAAAATAGCACAGTGTTTTCATGTTTATAAAAGGGGAGAGTGGGGGAGCAAACTTGAGTTTGGCTCCCCCATCTTTTTTGATTTTGGTGGAGGCAGTTTGTCTTGAAGACTTCTAGAACGCTGGAAATCTTGTATTTTGCGCTTTAATGGCGATAGCCTCCATCTCAATGAGCCATCCGGGCCTGCAGACGCTGGCATAGACGATGATCCATGGCTTTTCAGGGAATTTTCCTTTAAAAAGTTGGTTGACAAGGGCGTAGTCGGCAGCATCGCGCAGATAGACAATCATCTGTGCCACATCCTTGAAACTACATCCTGCCTCTTTGAGCAGTACCTCCACATTTTCCCACATACGCAGGCATTGCTCTTCTATATTCCCGACATGCATGACTTCGCCTTTGTCATTGATGCTTGCAGTCCCTGAGATGAAGACATGCCGCCGGTCGCCGTAATCGACACAAGTCCCTCTTTCAAAAGCGACACCATATTCACAGGTCCTATTTAAGTGGGTTGGGGCATACAGGAATTGTATTTGTTCTTTTTCGATGCCTTTGATGGCGTATGCGTCCATTTGTACGAGCATGTTCTCGTCTTGGGGCCGCCCGTCGATTCCGGTACTTGCGATGAAATGTGTTTGTGGTGTGAGGCCGTGCTTGTCAAAGCGGTCGTTACGTCCGTCGACAACGCCTTGGTAGTTTAAGTCAACGTCGCGCACGAAGAACCAGGTCCTGACGCAGTTGGTGGCTAGTGTACAATGTCTTCGTCCAAGCTGTTGGACATAGTTGTTGAGAAGGTCGATGGTTTGTTGCTTGGGGCCGCCACCTTGTTTTGGGATACTGGCAGTCCATAAATGCGTGAAAACACCGTGCCCGGCTTCCAGGCAACCGTTTTCAGCGGTCTTCACCTGCATGTTAGTGACCAGATATGCCCAAAGTGCTATTTTTGTCCCGTTGAGCGGTGGTTGTTGGATGATGCTGATAGCGCAATTTCTCACCTCAGCCGTCCGTGCAGTCAAATGTTCTTTTTGATTGCTTACATCACTTAGGAAGAAGCGCTTGAAAACGGGGATGGCACCTTTGGCCTCTGTCTCCCGGACGGTGTTGAAGGCGTTGAATATCTCTTCCAATTGCTTGGGGTAGGGGAGTTTGGCATTGTTGATGTTTATCATCACATGAAATTCACACGCATTTGGCTTTTCGTTAAAACAAGAAATGCGTGCCTCAGAATTTTCAAATCTAATGACTTTGTCCATTGTTTTTTTATTTTTTTGTGAAATTATGCATAACTGTGCATTCCTCCGAGGAAGTGGTTGACTCCGAAATAGGTCATCAGAACGGCAAGGAAAGCGGCAACTGTATAGATGTGAAAGTAGGTCGGCTGGCTCAGCTTTTTAATGCTTTTATGCAGTGGGATGGCGTAAATCATGAGTGTAATGAGTGCCCAAGTCTCCTTGGGATCCCACGCCCAGTAACTCCCCCATGAAATGTTTCCCCAGATGGCCCCCAGAAATATCCCAATGCTCAGCATGTATGTGGCAGGAAAGAGCATCAGTCTGGAAAAGGCGGTCAGTTGTCCTATGCTGTGGTGGTTGTGCCGGACATAACTCAAAATCAGCGTGAAAATACCGTTCATCGTGATGAATGCCAATAAAGTATATGCAAACATGATGAAACATACATGTATGCTCAGCATGGATGACTGTAAGACTGGCATTAAGGGGCTTATTTGTGCGCTTGTAGGACTGATTTGCACAACAAATAGTATGATTCCTGTGAGCAGTAGCCCGAGAGGCATTGTCATGGTAAAGCGCTGGTATGTGAATGCCGTGAACAATAGTACGGCCGACGCCATGAACAGCATTGTCTCGTAGCTGTTGCTTAACGGTATGCGGCCGCCGACGATCCATCTGAGGGCATAGCCTAAGAGATGGAAAGTGGTGATGGAAAACACCGTGTATTTGCAGAATTTGTGGAACCAGTCATTCCCTGTTTCAGCTGTTTTTATGGTTTTGAGCAGCATGACGACGAACATCAGGAGCCCGAAGGCCAGGCTGCATGCAAACACGATTGTTGTAAAAGGAATTTTGTTGTATAGGATTTCCGCCTCAATCATGAGTCGGCCCGGCGCTGGCGCGTTTTGGGGTACGGGTTTGAACAGCTCGCCTTTGGTGAGTAGCAAGACGAGCCCAACCTTTTCGTCGAGTTCCTGGAATGCTTTTCCGTTCTTGTCTTGCGTTGCTTTTGTTCTCAGCAGATTGAGCTTATATTCTCCTTCTTGGTTGAAAAGTTCTGCCAATGAAGCATATTTCCCCTTTATCCCTAGGTCTTGCCTTAATTTCTTGTTGCTTATTTTGAGTATCTTCTCGTTTTTCCACACTTCCGGGTGCGACAACCATCCCAAAATGATCTGTTCTGCTGAAAGTCCTTTGTAATTCGGCTTACCGTATAATTTGACGATGAAATCCCTGGCCATTGTGTTGAACGGTGCAATGCGATTGTTGTAAACAATCGGCATGCGTGCAATCTGCTCGGCCCTCTCCTGAGTAACTGTTGGCACGGAATGTGCCTCAGAATTCAGGGGTAACAGGGATGAGAGGCTTAACAAGATGACGGCAGTCTGTTTCGATGGCAAAGAATGCGACAGAAGCCTGCGGAAACTCTCTTTCTTTGAAGTTAGTGTCAGCAGGAAAGACAAGGCAAACAGGGCAAACCCGCAATAAGTGATGAAAATCCCCCACGGATCGTAAGTCACCTTTAGTATCGTGCCCTTGCCGTCGGCATCGAATGATGACTGGTAAAATCTGTAGTTGTCATGTCTCAAGATTTTATTCATGCCGATTGTATGTGATGCCTGCCTTTCAGGGCTCGATACGTTGACCCTGCTAATGAAGTTCTTCGGCGCCTGCGTCCCTAAATAGTATTCTATGTTGAATTTTTGCAGTGTTATACTGAAGGGCAAGCTCGTCCATTGCCGGCTTTTTTCATCCCAAAACTTTTGTTTGGCAATCCCTTCCCGCAGGTGGATGGTTCCGCTTTTTGAATGAAAAAAAGAGACGGCTCCACCAGCGACGATCAGGAGTATCGAGCAATGGAGCAGGCAGACGGCCACGCGCCTATGCATTTTCAGGCTATATAGGGATGTGCCTAGAAGGACGGACAGTGCGAGCCAAAGCCCGCGAAACCAGAATGAATGGTAGACGTCGTCTTCGGCCTGCGCATGCCCGCTTTTTTGTTCTATGAACGTGGCGTATGCCATCACTACAATTAATGTAACGACGGAAGCGAAAATCGCTGGTTTTATGGTGTTTTTCAACAATTTCATCCCCATTGCTTCAATTTTTTTGCGCACCATAGTCAATCCAGCTCTCAATCAGCGGTAGAATACTTTGTTCATTCTTCTCCGAGACGAGGTCTTTGTGATTCATGGATATACCCATGACCTCCTGATGGAGGATTTTGTACAAAAGGCTGTTTCCTGCATTTCCAGGTTTTACGATGAAGGTCTCAGGGATCCGCCTTGATGCAACTCCCACCATGGCATCGTAACTTTTACCCTCAACTAGCGTAAGCCCTGCTGCCGCCTGGCTTGAGGCATTGTGGCAGGTGATGCACGTTGTGTTGAAATAGCTCTGCTGGATGGCGTTGAGCATGCTGACATCATAGTCCCCTACATCCATGAAAACCGTATCCTTGCTTTGCCCTAAAGGGATTTCATGGAATGTCATGACGTGTTTGCGCAGTTTGTCCAGCACGCATAGCTGTACGTTGGCAACTTCATCGTTTATGCCCGAGAGGATGATTTCCATCCGCCCCTCTTTCTTTTTGTCGATGACCTTTGAGATGATGGCATACTCGCTTTTGGCATTAAATCCTGCAACGGCAACATTGAAGTCCTTCGACCAATTGCCCAGCCCGGTCAACGTCCCTGTCAACTTTACGGTTCGTCCCTCTTTCAGGTTGACCTCTTTGTCCTGAATATACCCATCATCGCAGGAAGATAGTAAGACTGCTGCCATGATGCCTGTCAATATGGCTTTTTTCATCATGTCTGTTTCAGTTTTTAGAATGCATATTGTAGCATTAAACATGCCGTATGCGTTGAAATGCCTAAGTCGTCCAAGTCTCGGTCGAGCTGCGTCGCATGCCCTGTCCGTCCTATGTATTGATACATTGCTGAGAGCTTGATGTTGGTCTTGGGCACAAAATAGTTGATGCTTGCGGCTGGCATGTTGAGCAAACCGTCTTTGGAGCTGCCGTTTCGGTCGAAAAAGTCGTACCGCAGACCTATTTGGCATTGTGTGGTCAAAAAATAGCCGACTTGTGCATATCCGCCCCAGAAGTTATACGATTCGTCTGTCTTTTGACGTTTGGTGAAGCCGGTATTCATGTAGTAGGCCTCTGCTGCTGCATACCAGCGGTTCTTCAGCATGGAGAATTCAATGCCTGCCCGGAAATCGTTTGTGGATTCGTTCTCAGACTCTACATTGTAGCTGACTGAGCATCCGAAAAGCATCTTGTCCTCATGAAGTAATTTGGGATTGCCTTGAGTGGGCGGCATCATGCCTTTAGGCTGGAGGGTCAGCCGGCCTGCATACAGCAGCGATGGTATGTGAATGTCGTCGCTGAAAGTTTTGGCGGCGGTGTTTTGACCACTTCCAGTTCCATTCCAAACGCCCATCTCGTAGCCGAATTTCTGGTTGACGAGTCCATGTATTTTGAACCCGAGGTCAAAGCCGGTTCCGATGTTGGGCGTGACAGCGTTGAGCGAGTGGGGCAGAATTGTCACTGCCGTCAGGGATGTGGGCAATTGTGGAAAAAGCGTCTCTCCTAACGTCGTCAGGTAGGCATGTGTAAAGGGAGTCTTGAATTTTCCCACCCGGAACCTAAGCGATGGCTTGACAGCATACTCAACCCAAGCTTGTTGGAGCAGGCCGCCTCCCGATGCGGCTGCATTGATGCTTACGTTATAGTCTATCTTCCCAAATGCCCGGCCCGTGAAACCGATGATGGCATAAGGGATGGCGAAACCGGAATTGGCGATATTGTCCTGGTTGTAGGCCTTGTCGAGGCCTTCATCGTCGTAATAATTGAAATTGAGCGTTGTTTGGAGGTACATATATGGCTTAAAAACGAAATTGCCGTCTTGGGACTGAAGGGTGAAGCCACGGTCGTCAGCAATAGGGATCACTCCATTTTCCATGTTTAATTTCTTGTCCTCTTCTTCGCCGATGTCGCCAGGTTTTTTGATGACGATACTGGTCGCCTCTTCTTCATGTTCCTTAGCGGTGGTATGTGAAAAAGTGAGGCTGAAGGCAAATAATAAAAAATATTTCATGTCGATCAAGTTTTTTTTATTTTGTTAAATCTTATTTTTAAAGCGACCATAGGAACTTCACCAATTGGTCCCTTTGTTTTTTAGGCATGTTCTTGAATTTATTCTTTGAAGCTTCGCCCTCTCCCCCATGCCACATGATGGCTTCGATGAAATTGCGTGCCCGCCCATCGTGCAGGAAGTAGGTATGTCCGTTTACTTTTTGTTGAAGACCGATTCCCCAGAGCGGTGTCGTTCTCCATTCATTCCCTCGCGCCAATCCCGACACGAAATTGTCGTTCAGCCCTACTCCCATGATCTCAGACCCCATGTCATGAAGAAGATAGTCGGAATAGGGATGAATGGTCTGACTGCCTAGCCATGGCAGCTTCGTGCCAGCTAGAAGCGTCGTCCCGCGCGGCTTGGTGTGAAGGGTGGTGACGTGACACAGGTGGCAGCCTGCTTGGTAGAACAATTTTTCTCCTGCTTTGACATCCGGGTCGTTGACGTTTCTCCTTGCCGGGACCGCCAATGCCTGTAAGTAAAGGTCGACACATTCCATGTCTTCGGTCGTACAGTCTAATTGTTGGTATGAAAGTCCCATCATCGAGCCTTCTTCCATTTGGCGTTGCCCGTTGCAGATTTCTTCAGGATACCGGCTGTTGGTCAGCCCCATGTCGCTCGAGAACCCTAATTCTACAGTTAGATCAGCATGGTGGGCCTTGTTGCCGGAAAGGCCCAATTGCCGCACGCCTCTTTCAACAATATAGTTGCAGCGTCCGCTAATGCCCCATTCCGGATAGTTGCTTTTTTGGGCAAGCCTCTCGATTTCAGCAGGGTCTAGGGCCATCATTTGCCCCATCCCGACGTGCCGCAGCGGAATTCTGACCGTGCAAAAGAGGTCTTCCGGGGAGATGGAGTCTGCATACCATTCCGTGACAGTGAAGCGCGGCAGGCAGAGGGTGTATGGCTCGCCGTCGGGGAACGAGAATCGCATTGAATCGATGTGTACTTTGAGCTTCCCCTCGGCCTTGACACCATAAATCGACTGGTCGTGGATTACGCGACCATAATTGGGGAAAAACGTACCGTTCTTCCGGGTGATGTAAATGAGTGAAGAGGTGAATCCATAGGGGCCGGAGCCGTCGTTGCTGCCTTGCTTGAAGCTTGTCCAATAGGTTGGCTCTGTTCTGCCGGCATTGCGATGGCAAGAGCCGCAGGAATAGCCGGCATAGACTGGCCCCAGGCCGCCGCCGTGCCCATTCTCATTCGTGGTTTTGACATTGTCATAAAGTCGGTCGCCCGTGTTGAACCTAATGTCGTATGCTCCGCTGAGCCATCTTGCACCTTGGTCGTAAGCGACGGGAGAGTTGAAGAAAGAAGTCGAAGTACCCGCAGACAGGGCATAGCCGTCCGGAACCTCGATGTCAAGTACGTCTAATTGTTCTTCTGTCTCACAAGAAAAAAAGAAGGACAGAGTGGCAAGTAGGATAAAATATCTAATGTCTTTGTTCATGTCCGTTTTTTGTTCAAAAAGCAGATACGGGTGTTTCACCTCGTATCCACTTTTTTATAATAATGCTGATTATTTCTGAATTTTTCTGGCTTGTCCGTCCTTGAAGATCAGGAATTCCAGCGTGTGGAATCCTCTGACCTCCTGATGGGCAGCAATTTCCTCGCTTTCTTCGTCATAGTCGCCACTCCATTCCAAATCAGTGAAGTCTTGCGATTTGAGTATCTTGACAATGCGTTCTTGGTCGAGAGGCCATGAATCCATGTTGGGGTCTAACCCCTTGTCGGCGACGGGGCCGAAAAGAAATGCCTCGCTCGACTCCCACGGCTCGCGCGCTTCGAGCCACGCTTTTGCACATGCCTCAAATGCCGCGTCGGAGGGGCTTTTCTTGAAAGCTTTTACGGTATTGTCGAGTGCAATGTTTTTGTCCATGAGATCCTTGTAAGTCGGGATGACGACAGCATCAACGTATTGATCGATGATAGGATTCAAGGTGTGGGCATCGTTGATGTGCTTTTGGAAATAGGGTTTCAGGCTGTTTGTAATGAAATCCTCGAGTTCCGAACAAGCTTCCATGGCTTTTTTCGACTCAGCAGAGTTGATGTTGTTGCGAAAAGGCTGCGGAATGTCCAGAATGGCGTCAATAGCTGCCTGAATTCTTGCTTTCGCCTCCGCATCAAGCTGCTTGTTCTTAGCTTCTAAAGCGGCGGACAGTGAATGGGCGGACACTTTTCCGTCTCTCGATCCAAAATAAGCATTGCGGATGGAGCGGATGTTGTTTGAATAATCGTCGCGTGAATGCCAGCTGTACCACGATTCCACGGCATACAGCGCTTCTGCCTTCCTGCCGGAGACATAGAGATTATAGGGGTCTCCAATCTTTGCAGAGCCGACCTCGCTGGCAATGTCTGCACATCCGTCAAGTATGGTTTCTATACAGTTGATGGCAGAGCCGTAGTCCTCGTTGTCGTGATTCTTGAACAAAGTGCCATAGCCGACTCCGCCGTTAAAACTAGTAGCCCAGTCGTGATACAAAGTCGTTGCATCGATTTTGAGGAGGTTCGAGACGACAGACATGTAATTGGCCCACTGCTCGCGGTTTTCTTGATTATAATCAATGTTTGCCGCGCGGTCAAATTCCTTCTCTTCCTGTGTGTCATCGTCGCATGCGACGAAAACCAACGGCATGCCCAGAAGTAGCATGGTGGTGAGGTTTAAGAAAATTTTTTTCATGATGTAATTTTGGTTATAAGTTAAGTATAATGTTAAAAAACGATGTTCTTTTTAGTCTTTGAAGAACCAGCCTACATAGGCAATCCCGACAGAAAATTCATTTTCACTGTTGTATTTACCTCTTTTGAAGGGATGTGCCGTTCCTATTTGGCGGGTAGTGTAATCAGCCTTTACGACGAGGTTGGGCAGCGCCAGCCAGTTGATGCCAGCCGTCCAACGGCTAACTTGGCAGCGTTTTTCCATGATGGAACCTTTTTCGCCTTTTTCTTGGGGATTGCAGTATTCGTAGTGGAAAAATGGCGTGATGTGGGGAAAATGCTTGATGGTTGTCAATAGGGGGTTGAGGTGAATTCCCGCTTCAAGACTATATGAAAGTACGTTTTTTGCGATAGGGCTTTTGCGTGAATAGGGAGACTTGTTGGTGTAATTCTTGTTGGCGGCGGCTATCTCGACGGAATGGGGAAGGTTGCCGTACAAATAATTTGCCCGTGCCGTAATCCAGCGGCTGGCATACGATGCATCGAGCGAGAAGATGGAGACATTGATGTCGCCAATACCGTCAAAAGTGACGAGCTTGTCACAGTTCTTGTTGGCCTTTGGATTAAAGTAGAGGCTGCCTCCAAGGCGTAAGTTGGGCAAACCCGTGTAGTGAAGCCTCACAACATAAGCCGGAGAGGTGAAGTTATCCGTCTCAAATAATCCCTGCTTGCCGCCTTTGACCCAATTGTACAGGCCGAACCCGCTGGGGTTGAGGCCTGCGACAACCATTGCCTGGTAGTCGAACTGCGCAAGTCCTTTCCCGAAGCTTCCGAAAAGCTCAATTCCCGTTTCATGCCATGTCGAGGGGATAAATGTGGTCTGGGACTCAGGGCGTGAGGTTGTGAAAAAATGAATCGGCTCGTGGTGCTGGTTGATCTGCCCAACAGGGACGATGATGTGCCCCGCGCGTATGTTGAAGGCAGGAGTGATGAGGCGGGTGATGTGAAATTGTTCCAACGCCACTTCGCCGCCTTTTTCCATTTCTGTCTCGTATTCCAGGTTCTCGTTTCCGCTGCCTTTTTCCAGCTCGTA
>ONQK01000214.1 GCA_900319895.1 uncultured Prevotella sp.
CGCAACCGTGCCATCGAAAATTCAGGCTCAAGCATCGCGCCATACACCGCCGAGCAGCTCGAACAGATCCGAACGCACAGCAATCCCAATGTCTATGGAGACGAGAATCTGCTGAACTATCTTGATAAAACCGGTTGGTCGACCACACACAGCCTCTCGGCCAACGGCGGCAACAACTTCATCAAATATTACTTGTCATTCGGACACGCTGACACCAAAGGACTTTACAGCGGCGTCGGCCGCCGCCGTTTGAACTATATGGCAAAATTGGACGCAACGCTAACGAAAGGCCTCGTGCTTTCCGTTGATGTCAATGGCGCGCGTACACGGGCGAAAAACAGCAGTTATACGACCGTCGATGCCGCCTACAGCTTCTCTCCCGTCCAGGTCCTTCGCTTCACAAACGGCAATCTTGCCAGCGCCGACGGCAGCAACCCCCTGGTCAACGTGCTCGGGCTGGGCGGCTACCGGCAAGACAATTATAAGATGAATACCATCACATCCACACTGAGGTGGGAGATCCCCTGGATCAATGGTCTGAGTGCATACATACGAGGCACTTTCGACGACAACAACCAAGTACGCAAGACATTTAGCAAGCCTGTAACACTCTATACATACGACAGTGCGACAGACACATACGCCCCAAACCCCAATACGGTGTACCCTACCTCAAAAGCATCACTCTCACAATACGACCAGTTTTACGAGAGCCAACTGTACGAGATGGGACTCAACTACAACCACACCTTCTTCGACAAACATGACATCGGAGGAACCTTGGTTGCAAACTACCAACGCACACACTCCCTATATATGCAAGGTGCAAACTTGAACAAAGGGATTTATCCGGAGACCATGGGCACTGCCCTCGACGAGATGACACTCGCCGGCAATGAAAGCAAGAACCAGCGCGCCTCAATGATCGGACGTGCGAACTATGGATTTGACAACAGATACTTCTTCGAATTCAGTTTCCGACTCGACGGCTCCAACAACTTCTCGCCCGGCAACCGCTGGGGATTCTTCCCCTCGTTCTCTGCGGCATGGGTACTCTCTCATGAGAAATTTTTCAAGAATTGGAACCAAAAAGTGCTTTCAAACGTCAAATTGCGCGCTTCCACCGGATGGCTGGGAAATGATGGAGTAGTCGGCGCCTTCTCTTACCTCAAGACCTACCAAGAAGCCCCTGGTTCTGGCTATCAAATAGGCGACTCATATCTTCCGGGGCTCATCATGAGTGGCAATCCCAACCCCAATCTGACATGGGGGAAGACCCACGACTACAACATTGCCACAGACCTGGGATTCTGGGACGGACGCATCGGCATCACGTTTGAATACTTCATCCGCTACGAAACCGACAAAATCACGTCCGCCCCCGACTACCTCTACCCCTATTCCACGGGCGTGAACGGCAACGTCCCCTCGCTGAATTTCTCGAAACTGAAGGCATGGGGATGGGATTTGAGCATCAACCACCGCAACACCATCGGAAAAGTGAAATACAACGTCGGGCTCAGCCTGTCGAAGTCAGACGACCAGTACCTGGACTTTGGCGACGAAAGTGCCCAAAATGCGAATTTGCGCAGAAAAGGCAACAGCAGCATGGTCTGGACGATGTACCAGGCGGCAGGACTGTTCCAAGACTGGGATGAGATTGCAAACTGGGCAGACCAAGACGGCCAAAGGAACGCCTCGCTTGCCCCTGGCGACATCAAATACATCGATATGGACGGCAACGGGAAAATTGATGTTAACGACATGATATATGTGAAGAATTCCTCCTATCCAGACATGGACCTCGCACTCCGGATGGGCGGCTCATACAAAGGTTTTTTCATCAACGCCATGTTCCAAGGCGAGATGGGCTACAAAAAGAACATCACCGAATATTATTCACTGGACAACAGCACCTTACAGCGTTTCCAGAAATACCATCTGACCGACACTTGGACAGAAGACAACCCTGGTGCGAGCTACCCGCGCATCAAGTTTGCCACCAGCAGCGACAACAACCGCCGCGCCTCCACTTTTTGGGTGAAAAGCTGCAATTTCCTCCGCTTAAAGACACTCAATATCGGGTATCAGCTGCCACAAACGGCCCTGAAGAGCCTGCATCTTTCCTCTGCAAGCATCGCCCTGCAAGGAAGCAATCTCTTCACCATTTCAGACCTGAAAGACATGGACCCTGAACAAACCAACAGAGGCTATCCCATTCAACGGAGCTACGGCATCACACTCAATATCGGTTTTTAATCCAAAAAATATCCAAGTTATGAAAATTTACAATTATATAATAGGTGGGATGCTGGCAATGTCATTGCCGATGATGACCAGCTGCAACGACTTATTCGACGATGCGCCCATCAACCAAATCACAGAAGGAACGGTATGGACAAATTCCATGCAGCTAGACCAATATGTCAACACCTGGTATCGCAACATGAACAACGGTTTCAACCACTTCATCTTCACGATGTCGGGCTACGGTGCGATGTCAAGGTATTTCCTGCCTTGGTTTGGCGACCAAATTACCGTTGGCAAGGGCGATTGGCTCAATTCGGGCTATGGCGACATCCTAAAAGGCAACGAAAACACGATTACCGCATGGGCACAAGGGACGTGGAGCAGCTATTACACGCAAATCCAGTACATCAACTCATTTTTTGAGAACAGCCATCGCATTGCCGACGGCAACCAAAAGACACGAATCACCGGCGAGGCACACTTTTTCCGCGCCTATTACTATTATCTGCTGTGGCAGCGTTTCGGCGGCTCCCTTTTGATCGACCACGTCGTCGATCCATTGAAAAACCCTGAGAAAACGCCGCGCGCATCGTACCAGGAGATGGTGGATTTCATCGTGAAAGAAGCCGAAGCCGCCGCCAACATCCTGCCCATTAGCCACGATGCCGCCAACATCGGGCGAGCCACCAAAGGGGCCGCACTGATGCTCAAGGCAAAGACCTATTTCTGGGCAGCAAGCGAAATGTTCCAGAACAAGGAGAAAGACTACCTCGGATTTACAGATAACCAAGCCCAGACAATGCTCACTAAAGCCAAACAAGCCTACGAAGAGCTCTTTGGGTTAAATGTCTATGAGCTGATTCCCATCGCGGCTACGACAGAAGACGGCATCAAGGACGAATACCGGAAAATTTTCCTGATGAAAAACAGCCAGGAGTCAATTTTTGAGGTACAACACTCCAACGACGGCGACTATGCCAACAAATTCGGCCACCGCCTCGACCGCTTTTCCGCCGCCCCCTCCTTTACAGGCACTTACTGCGCCTATACTCCAACCCACAACCACGTCATGGAATACGATATGCGCGACGGAGCTGTTTACGATGCACAAAATCCGTACCTCAATCGCGACTACAGATTCTATGCGAACATCCTCTACGACGGCAGCACCTATCGCGGCCACCAAATGGAAATCCACACGAAAGACGGAGAAAAAGGCGCGGATTTGAAGCCCTACGGCACGTCCACTACCGCAGGCTACACGCTGACAGGCTACTATATGGCGAAATTCCTTGACGAGAGCCAAGCCATCGACAACAACGACACCTACGCCTCGAAGCAGAACTACATCATCTGGCGACTGGCCGAGGCAAAGCTCGATTACGCAGAGGTGTGTTTCCGGCTCGGCGACGCAGCCACCGCATTGCAGCAAGTTAACGACATTCGCAACAGGGTTAAAATGAATGCCAAGACCACCATAGAACTAGATGACATACTGAAAGAACGCCGCGTTGAAATGGCATTCGAAGAAACGACCTACTGGGATTATTTCCGTCTGGGTACGGCGATGGAAAAGTTGAACGGCGGTACGA